>CAZLOF010000036.1:0-15189 GCA_964560745.1 uncultured Thermoflexus sp. | reverse complement strand
AGATCCAACAATCGTTGGTTTGCATAACTCCCGAGCCAATTGTGCCGCTCTTTGATTTTGGTCAATAGAACAACGCGCATTGAATATTTCAATAATATCTACAGCATTTCCTAATTCTTCAATATTATGATGATGGTGAAAGGGGTGCGGCAAGATCGCTATACCATTTTGCCGACGAATATTTAAGATAACTTCAAATGCATCGGTAGTTGTTATTTCTTCTTTTAAGAATAATCCTATGATATCTCCATAATTTGTTGCATATTCGGCTCCAATAATCACTTGTAATTGATCTAAATACTTTTTTTGATTAGCATATTCACGCGCCTGCAAAGAGCCGGCCCATGTGCCATGATCTGTAATAGCAACTATTTGCAGATTACGTTTAAATGCGCGCTGAATGATATCTTGCGGACGGGTCAGTGAATCAAATGAATGATAAGTATGAAGATGAAATGCACCTGATATCATAATTATGGCTCTTTTCGGAAAAATTGATACAACATCAATAGTATTTTTGCAACAACCACCAACGGGTCGGTTAAATAAATATTTTTATATACTTTTGGGTTAAATAAATCCATGATTACACTTTTACGCGCAGTAGGTTTTTTAATTGCATGTAAGATATCCCCATCTAACGGCCATTGATATCGAATATGTTGATAAGAATTATTAAAGGTAAGCTTTGCGCCTAATGCAAGCTGAACATAATCATTTGCAAAATCTGCACCCGCTGCCAATGCTAATTCTAATGATCCCCAAAATTTGGGGTTAATTTCGATCACTTTGAAAAGCCCATCACGATTATCATAACGACACTCCACCATCGCAATCCCATGCCACTTCATACCGTCAAGAAGCCTTTGCCCTGTATCTTGTAATCCTTTATCATAAAAACTTTCAGCACAACAACTAGGCCCACCAGAAATAGGATATTCACGAATACGACGATGCATAAAAATACGTTTAATTTCCCCATGATCGTATAAAGCAAAAAAACCACACCCATATCCTGGGATATACTCTTGAAGAATTGGCAGTTTATCAGAGGATGTTAATTGAAACTTATTACACATTAAGTGATATTTGCGTATAAGCTCATCGGAATTTTGAGCATAGTCAACCATCCCTTTAGCCGACTCTGATCGGCTTTTTAAAACGATAGGATAAGGTAATGATTCAGCGATATTAGCCAATTGATTTATATCTTCAACTTGGTAAGTAGTTGGAGCTGGCACATAAAGTGATTCGGCAATGCGGGCAACAGCCAGTTTATCCTCAGATATTTTAAGTTGTTGATAAGGTGTTGCAACAAATCTTAATTTAGACAACAAAAAATCTGCTTTTTGGGAGACAAACTCTGTTACTGGGAAACCTATTGGTAATATCGCATCGAAGCGATGCTTTTTTTGTAACTCAAGTAATTCTTTCGTGAAGAATTCACAATCTGTTTGATTGATAAAATAAATTGATTTTGGGAATCTACTACATCTAGCTACGATGTATTGTCCGATGGTTTTGTCAACTGACCCATATAAACTATGACCTTGTTTTGATAAGTGACGAATGACTCCGAGGCTATGTTTGAAACTGCTTTGTGTAACAAGAATCTTTAATGACATGTTTTTTGCATTACCGTCTACCTATGTAAATACCAAATAAAAGTGAGGTATAACTGAGCATGTGGAATGATAACGCATAGTAGTGTATGCATCCATTAAAAAAGTAAAAATAGATTTTGCATTGTAATTTTAGAGATAGCAGAAGCTATTGCATGTGAGCAATTATGGTTTTTCAGAAAATAAAAGAATTTACTCGTAAGAGTTTTAAGTGGCAGTCAAAATCAAGAAAAAGTAACTTTACGTCCAATTCATCACTGACCTATACCATCAACTCGTCTAAATAACGCTCAATCATCGGCAAACGCTCGGTCTGGCCATCATAATCAACCAGCGCCAAACGATAAAGCAGATTAATCTCGTCGAGATATTGCAACATGCGTTGCCGCAAATGATATTCGGCTAGCCCAGGCGTAACCACTGCCATCATGACATATCCAACAGATTCAACCGCCACGGCAAAATCTTCATAATAAAACGAGGTATCGTCGGCATCGACAAACTTAAATTCGGTATTGATCGGGTCGATCACACGCGCAATCTGCCTCAATTCTTCGAGCAAACCCGCCGAATTAATCGAGCCACGCACCCCCTGCCGATAGCTGACCCGTTGCTTAATGAGCACTCCTGTTGGCACATGTAACAAAAAAATGTAATTGACCGCGCCCATCGTCACGGTCTCAGCCTTGTCAAGTCGGCTTTGTTGCGATGACTCACCAGATACAGCGGGCAAAGCATGTTTGAGTTGATTGACATCAACACGTATTTGCTTTACTTCATTTTCAAGCAAAGACAAACGTTGTGAATAACCATTGAGTTCAGCCATAGGTTTAGATCGATGTAATGTGCGTTGCAAGGCTAAAATGTAATTTTTAAGGGCAGTTAGTTTATCAGCTTTTGGTGTTACCGCGCCCAATTTTGCCATCGCAGCGTCTTGTTTGTGTTACAACACGCAAACAAGACGCTGAAATGATATCGACTATAGAGCATGGCTACGTCTGGCTAAAGATGGGGTTAGCTTACATCTTTGGCAGGCACATGCAACAAATATTGCAATCATTGCAAATTATTTGATAGCCTTAAACCGCGCCACGATAATTTCTTTTTGGGTATTGTGATCAACAATCGGAAATGGGTAATTTTGCCCCAACACACAATTAAGCTGTAATCGCATTAAAGGGGGCATGGCAGCTAAATTGTGAATATATTCATCTGGAACTCGCGCTAATTCTGGCAGCCATTTGCGAATGTATAACCCTTTTGGATCAAAACGCTCGGCCTGCAAACTGGGATTAAACACCCGAAAATAGGGTTGGGCATCAGTTCCGGTACTAGCAGCCCATTGCCAACCGCCATTATTTGAGGCTGGGTCACCATCAACCAGTTTTTGCATAAAATAACGCTCGCCCCAGCGCCAATCGAGCAACAAATCTTTGGTCAAAAATGAAGCCGCAATCATGCGCCCGCGATTGTGCATCCAACCAGTTTGATTCAGTTGACGCATAGCCGCATCAACAATAGGATAACCGGTTTTACCTTCGCACCACGCGGCAAACAATTTTTGGTCTTTGACGGCGTTGCCGCTGCCCCATTGTATGGCATCGTAATTTTGTTTAAAACTGTGTTTATCGGCATGTGGAAAATGATAGAGTACTTGCACATAAAATTCGCGCCAAATCAATTCGCTAATCCAAACATCTGTGCCATTTACTTCGTTAGCGGCACTTTGACGGCCCACTGTTTCAACACGGGCGGCAAGCGCCGCATAATAACAAGCACGCGGCGAGAGCGTGCCAAAACGTAAATGGGGCGATAACCGCGAGGTGCCATTCACCGCCAAAAAGTCACGTTGCTCGTGATAACGGTCAATACGACCTTCAGTTAAGGCCGCGTTAAATTGAACTTGCGCAATGCTCTCGCCCCCTTTTTGCACTTGTTGAGTGACATTAAAACCCAATTCTGCGGCGGTTGGGATGGCTTGTGTGACAAGATCGGCCGGTGGCGCACGCAACATATCAATTTCTGACATTTGCGCTGGTGGCTTTGGCAATGCCAGCCACTTATTTTTATAGGGGGTAAAAACGGTATAGGGTGCGCCATGCCCCGTATGCAACTCATCTGGCTCGTGAATGACGGCATCTTTAAACGTATTCACCACAATCCCTTCGGCTTGCAAAGCCGCGATCACGCGGGCATCGCGTGCCCGTGCCAATGGCGTGTAATCGCGATTAAAACATAGTTCGGTTGCAAGGCTAGCTTTGGCAATGGCAACTAGCTCACGAACAGGGTCGCCCCGCCGCACAATTAAGCGCGAGCCACGATTACGCAGGTTTTTATCGAGGTCACGCAAACAATCGAGCATAAATTGCACCCGTGCAGGGGCAACATCTTTGCCCCGCAACAATTGCTCATCCAAAATAAAGACCGGGATAATATCGCCCCCACTTGCAGCAATGGCATGATTGAGGGCGGTGTTGTCAATGAGTCTAAGATCGCGGCGAAACCAATGAATAATCGACATAGCGATAGATTATCACAAGGACTTAAGAGCAGGCTAAAAAATTAAAAAGATAGGATGTTATAGTTATATCGTCAACTTCATCATGCTACGCCTACAATTTATCTTTAGCATTTTGGCAGTCTGCTTTGCCATCAGCACTCCCATTTTTGAGAAACCGGATGAGGAAACCCATTTTGCTTATGTGAAACATGTGGCGCTAACAGGTGAATTACCAACCTTAAACAACAGTGAACATAATGATTGGAAACAAGAAGGGGGGCAACCTCCACTCTATTATTGGCTAGCATCGGGGGTAGCACGTTGGTTTGATCTTACAAACTTCGAGCGTCAACTCGAACCCAATGCCAACCCCATTAACGACCCTTATGCCCCCAACAATAAAAACAAGCTCATTATTACACCCGAAAAGCGCTTTCCCGATTACACTGGGGCGACTTTAGCGGCGTTTATCTTGCGTTTACTCGGCATTTTGCCAGCGTGGGTTACGATTTATAGCAGTTATCGCATTGCGAAAAGCATCACCAACCCACCTAACGCGCCATCAAACGATACATCAACCTTGCCTATAGTTACCGCATCATTGGTGGCTTTTAACCCCATGTTCTTATTCATTAGCACCTCAGTCAGCAACGATGGCTTGGTGATCGCCCTAAGCAGCGTGGGATTATGGCTCATTTGCCATTGGCTAACCCAATATTCAACACAAAAAGCCGCGCAACTTGTTTTATTGGGGGGTGTTATTGGGTTTGCTAGCATCACAAAATTAAGCGGGGTTATGTTATTACCCATTGGCCTCATCGCCATTGCAGCAAAGTTTGTTTTACAACCTCATTTTTTGCCAAACAAAAGCAGTTTAGCAAAAATATGTTTAAACGCGCTCGCACTTATTTTGCCTTGGTTAACCATTGCCGGATGGTGGTATCTGCGCAATGTTGCGTTATATGGCGATTTCACCAGCACCAGCGCATTTGCCAGCGTAGCCGGTGTGCGCAATTTATCGCTAGCCGAGGCATTGGCCGAATGGCAAGGCTTCCGGTGGTCATATATCGCACTTTTCGGGCAAGTCAATATTCCGGCTCCCGACCTCAGCTACCCCTTATTCGACCTTTGGCTTATTGCCTGCGCAGTCGGGTTAATTATTGAAATATATCGCTGGCGTAGCCACAATAACACTGTATTGACACAACCCCAGCTTGTTTTAGGCTTATTTGCCCTACATATCATCATCGTGCTTATTGGAATTTTGCGCTGGACTATGATGACACCCGCCTCTCAAGGCCGATTATTGTTCCCAAGTATTGCGAGTTTGTCGCTATTATTTGCAATTGGTTGGTGGCGTTTCAGCCAAACTATACCTTGGCCAAAAGCAGTGTTATTTTTGCCTAGTGCTGCCCAATTTGCACTTTGCTTGTGGATGGCACTGGTCATTATTCCATTCACCTATACCCCAAAACGATTGTCGCCTATAAACGCCCCAGCCCAACCTTGCATTTTGCGTTTTGCGCCACTTGTCGATTTAGCTTGCCCCACGTTTGCCAGAGTTACCCCCGACCGCCTACAAATAAACACCCATATGCGGGCCAACGCCAGCACCGGTACCAATTATCTTTTAACCACCCGCCTCATCGGCGATGATCACGAAATCGCAAAAATCACAACTTATACCGGCGGCGGGTTAATCCCCAGCACCCAATGGCATCTTGATGATCGTTGGCTCGAAACCATTGAATTTCGAGTTCCGCCGACCCTGACCGTGCCGCTCAAAGTCACTTTTTCACTCAATGATCAAGAACGCAACGGCTTACCCATCTTTTATGATGTTGCTAACCCTGCGCTAAAACAACCTGCCCTTGGCAAACTTGAAATCGGCGAGCTTGCTGCCGCGCAAGTGTCGCCCTTACAGCGTGGGCAACCCTTACGGGTCACGCTAACATGGCGCGCCACAACCCGCCCCCCAAAAGACTATAACGTATTTTTACAATTGGTTGATAAAAACAACAAAATCGTGGCCCAGCGTGATGGGCCACCCGCCAACGGTTTTCTGCCCACCACCCACTGGCAAGCACCGCTTATCTTCGATGAACAACGCGATATTGCAATTCCAAACGATTTAGCCCTCGGCAGTTATCAATTACGTATCGGCATGTATGACCTACAAACAGGGACACGTATCGGCATTCAAAATACATTGGGCGAATGGCAGCCCGATGCCGCCTTAGTCATCGCAAGCTTACAACTAACACATTAACTTAGGTTTGCCCAATCTTTGTCGAAGCTTTATGAGCATTCACTATGTTAAAATTAACGTATACGTTAAGTTTGGGTTTTAGTCGGTAAAAATAGCACTAGCCCAAGATTTTTATATATAAGATAAATAATTTTCATCAAAATAAGGAGAATTTATCAAAAAATATGGATGGATTAATGACTATTGTGAAAGAGGGATGGCGTTATAAGGGAGCCGGAAACGTCATGTGGATGGCCCATCGCATCAGCGGGTTAGGCATTATGTTTTTTCTCATACTGCATGTGTTTGGCATGAGCATGTCATTCTTTAACCCGGCAGTACACGAAATGATGCTCGAAACCTATAAAACACCCTTGTTTGCCGTTGGTGAACTAGCCTTAGCGGCTTGCTTAGTGTTTCACTCAATCAACGGAACTCGGATCGCTTTATTAGAACTTCGCCCAGAATGGTGGCTACAGCAAAAGAAAGCAACTCAATATAGCTTAGTTGCCGCCGTCGTTATTGGTGTGCCCATGATTTTGATCATGGCAATGGCCTCCATCAATCATTTTGTTAAATAAAGAGGTATCTTCTCAATTATGCGTGGCAAAACAAATTTTCGCCGAAATCAAATTAGCTTCATCTCTCCGAAGATGAAAATAGTGTGATTTCGGCGTTACTTTTTGTTAATTACCACGATTTATTGAGAGGATACGAAAATCGCAAGCGCAAAATGCTAACGATCTCAACTTAGCACTTAGCACTTCATACTTAGCACTTAATCATGACAACTCAACCTCTTGGACGCACTATTCGCACAGTTAAGCCCATTCCGCAAGCCCGCAACAATTTTGAGCGCACAATGTGGGTGTTCATGCGCTATAGTGGTCTGGCCCTCACTTTATTAGCACTCACTCATTTCGGCTATCAACACATCATCGTCGGCACACAAAATATCACCACCGCCCAAACCGTTACCAATTGGGGTGAAACGGGCAAATCCATCAATTTGGGGCAATTTGCATGGCGGGCTTATTACATGGCAATCCTTGGCTTGGCCATGTTGCATGGTATGAATGGCGTACGCCAAATCGCTTGGGACTATATCGGCAATAATAAAACCGTATACACAGTGTTTATGGGTATTGTTGCAATTTTGTCCGTCATCGTCACCATTCTTGGCGCATTAGCGCTTATTTTTGGCGCAACAGCAAAATAAATTTACGATTTACGGTTTATGATTTACGATTGTATAGATACCTCAAAAGGGTAAAAATGAAGGAAATGTCGATTTACCTATCTCTATTCAGGCTAAACCGGACTAAAGATAGTGTAATCGGCCAAAACCAACTATCCAATCGTTAATCGTGAATCGTAAATCACAAACCGTAAAAAAACAAACATGGCTCACTATCATCAATTTGATGCACTCGTCGTTGGTGCAGGCGGTGCAGGCTTAATGGCCGCACTTTATGCCAGCAAATCGGTCAAAACCGCCGTTATTAGCAAGTTATATCCAACACGGTCACACACAGGCGCGGCCCAAGGTGGCATTAGCGCCGCCCTTGGCAATATTGAACAAGACAAATGGGAATGGCACGCCTACGATACCATCAAAGGCGGTGACTTCTTGTGCGACCAAGACGCCGTCGATATTCTTTGCAAAGATGCAATCGATGCCGTTATCGACCTGGAACACATGGGGTTGCCATTCGACCGCACCCCCGATGGCAAAATTAGCCAACGTCGCTTTGGCGGACACACCAACAACGAGACCAAGCAAGCCGTGCAACGGGCCTGCCATGCCGCCGACCGCACCGGCCACATGATCTTGCAAACGCTATACCAGAACTGTATTAAAAACGATGTTAAATTTTTTGATGAATTTCAAATGATTGACATCATCATGGATGGCAATAAGTGCAATGGGATTGTGGCAGTTGAGTTGAGCACCGGCGAAACACACGTATTCCACAGCAAAGCCACCATGCTCGCCACCGGCGGTTTTGGCAAAATGTGGAAAATCACCTCCAACGCCCATTCGCTCACCGGCGATGGCCCAGCCATTTTGCTGCGCCGCAACCTCCCGCTCGAAGATATGGAATTTTATCAATTCCACCCAACAGGCGTATATCGCATGGGGATTTTGCTGTCAGAAGCGGCCCGTGGCGAAGGTGCGGTGTTTCTCAATGGCAAAGGCGAGCGCTTTATGGAGCGCTATATGCCCACCCTAAAAGACTTGGCCCCGCGTGATATTTGCAGCCGCTGTATCTATCAAGAAGTGCAAGCCGGGCGCGGAATCGATGGCAAAGACTTTGTTTACCTCGATTTCAGACCTGAAAATATCAATAAATGGTTTGCAGCAGATGGCAACCCCAAGCGCATCGATGCCCATTACCTTGAGACCCGTTTGCCCGATATCATCGAATTCGCCCGTGTCTATCTTGGGGTTGATCCGATCACTGAGCCAGTGCCCATTCAGCCAACCGCCCACTATGCAATGGGTGGCATCCCCACTAACAACGATGCCCAAGTCTTGGCCGACGAAACCGGCGGGTTGGTCGAAGGCCTCTATTCGGCAGGTGAAGCCGCCTGTGTCAGTGTGCATGGTGCAAACCGTCTTGGAACCAATTCATTGGTAGACTTGGTCGTATTTGGCAAACGCGGTGGTATCGCCATGGCCGAATATGCAAAAAAGGCCTCGTTCCGCCCCATCAACAAAGAAACAGCCCATAAGTTTGGGGAAGATAGCTTAAATGCCATCCGCAACAGCAAAGGCAGCGAGCGCCCATCTGCCATTCGCAAAGAATTGCAAATTATGATGGATGAAAAAGTCGGCGTGTATCGCACGGGGGCGGGCTTGCGCCAAGCGCTTGAAGTGATTAAAGGTCTACAAGCCCGTTTTAAAAACCTAAAGATCGATGATCGGGGTATGAAGTGGAATACCGATGTATCGGAAGCATGGGAATTGGGCTGTTTGCTTGATTTAGCCGAGGTGACTGCGGCTACGGCTTTGTGGCGTGAAGAAAGCCGTGGTGGTCACTATCGCGAAGATTTCCCCAACCGTGATGATAAGAAGTTTTTAAACCATTCGATTGTTTGGAAAAACGGCAAAATTGAGATTAAGATGAAACCAGTGCGTATTACGCGGCATCAGCCTGTCGAGCGGAAATATTAAAGTTGATAGAAAAGAATTAGAGATTTGAAGCTATGAAACTACATCTAAAAATTAAACGCTTTAACCCGGAACACGACAAGAAGCCGTGGTGGGGCGAGTATGATCTCGATGTTGAACCCGGCGACCGTGTATTAGACGCGTTGCACGAGGTAAAGTGGACGCTAGACGGCACATTGGCCCTGCGTCGCAGTTGCGCTCATGGCGTATGCGGCAGTGATGCCATGCGTATTAATGGCCGCAACCGCTTGGCCTGCAAATGCTTGGTTAAAGATGAGATCAAAAATGGGCAAATCGTCATTGAACCCATTTTGGGAATGCGGGTGCTAAAAGACATGATTGTGGATATGGACCCGTTCTTTGCTCATTATCGCTCAATTATGCCGTTTTTGGTCAACGATACCCCGCTGCCAGCCAATGGACGCGAGCGCTTACAATCGCCTGAAGATCGTCAGCGCTTTGACGATTCGACCAAGTGCATTTTATGTGCCTGCTGCACCACCTCATGCCCATCATTTTGGGCACGTGGTGAATATATCGGCCCGGCGGCAATTGTGCAAGCCCATCGCTTCATTTTCGACAGCCGCGACCAAGCCGCCCAAGAGCGCCTGGAAATTCTCAGCGATGTTGATGGTGTATGGCGCTGCCGCACAGCCTTTAACTGCACCGAGGCTTGCCCACGCGACATTAAGGTCACTAAGACCATTGGCGAAGTGAAAGATGCTTTGCGCACTGGTGTAATTGCGTAATTAAAATAAAATACGGTTTTACCGAATGCAATCGCCCCCCGCAAGCTGTGCTTGCGGGGGGCGATTGCATTCGGCATTTATCTATAAAAAAGATGCTGAACCTTTCTAGTGCAATCCATTCGCCTTACGCCACGCCTGATACTCGTCTTCTGCATCGGCACGCAATGGGTAATATTTGCGCAAATCGCCACCTTGTGACAATCTCATGCGTGAAAATTCTTCCCATTCAGCATGATGGCTTGCGTTTTCAAGCACCTTTTCAGCCAACCCAATCGGCACAACGGCGACCCCATCGTCATCAGCCACAATAATGTCACCCGGCATCACAGTAACGTTATTCATGGCAATGGGCACATTCACGGCCCAAGGCATTAAGTTTGTTTGGGTGTGATAGTTGGGGGTAGTGCCTTGTAGCCACAACCCCAAGCCCAAATCTTTGGCTTTGGGGTAATCACGAATACAGCCATTAATGACCACACCGGCCCCGCCTCGGCCTTTAAAATAGGTCAGCATCATCTCACCAAAGATACCGCTGCTCATATCACCACGCGCATCGACACAAATAATATCACCCTCTTGTGCAAGATACATCACATGACGATGAAGTTGCTTTTCTGGGTCAGTATATTCACTTTGTCCATACAAATCTTCGCGCTTAGGCATAAATTGCAGGGTAAGAGCTGGCCCAGCAATTGCAACGCCTTTAGTCCATGAAACTGGACCAACAATATGGGCATTGCGTACCCCACCAACTTTACTGCATTCAGCGCTCGCAGTCGCGCTACCAATTTCGGCAAGCGCTTTTACCAATTCTTTTGAAGGTCGATTAATATCTAAAATTCCCATAATTATTCATCTCTTTTGTATTATCTTAAAAAACAAGGGTAAATAAAATAATTTGTCGCCAAACTCACTATCTCGTCATTGAAGAGAAGATCAAATATCCTACCTCCAATGACACTATAGCGAGTTTGGCATTACAGCGTTTGGGGTTCCCCCCAATTATTAAGATGATACTCTCTTTTCAACTCTGGAACTCTTGAGGTGTCTATTATCACCAAATACACAAACGTATATAAATTATTCATATTAAATATCACGTTGCCAAGGCAAAAGACATATTCGTTTTGATTTTAGCGATTACAATTTACGTCTAAAGTTGTAGGTTTTAGACGATGAAACATTTAAAAAACAAAGTAGCCGTTATTACAGGGGCCGCCAGCGGCATCGGGCGTGCTTTGGCTGAATATGCCGCAAATCAAGGCATGAAACTCGTGCTAGCTGATATTCAGGCCGATGCCCTGATGCAAGCGGAGCGCTATTTTGTCGACCAAGGCGCGACTGTGTTAGCCGTGCAAACAGATGTCGCTAAAGCCGAAGCCATTGAGTTTTTGGCAAAAAACACCATAGATACCTTTGGCGAAGTGCATTTATTATTTAATAATGCAGGAGTAGCCACCAGCAAACGTATTTGGGAACACTCAATTGCCGATTGGGAATGGGTGATGGGTGCAAATGTCTGGAGTGTCATTCATGGCATTCGCGCCTTTGTGCCGATCATGCTTAAACAAAACACGGAATGTCATATCGTTAATACCGCTTCGATAGCGGGTTTAATTTCAGGGTCTGGCTTAGGGGCTTATAAGGTAAGCAAGCATGCTGTTGTCACGCTATCTGAAACATTATTTTGCGATTTAGCGGATATTCATTCAAAAATTGGGGTGTCAGTGCTATGCCCGGGTTGGGTACAAACCCAAATTTGGGATTCGGCGCGTAATCGGGCCATCACGCAACCAGAAGCAGTAAAACAGCAACGGCCCGGTCTTTCAGCGGGTATGAATGTGATGAAGCAACTTATCCAAACGGGTATTCCTGCTAGCGAAATTGCACAACGGGTGTTTGAAGCCATTGAGCAGCAGCAATTTTATATTCTCACGCACCCAAACATGATGCCACTTATCGACCAGCGCTTTGATGCTATTCGCAACGGAGGTGTGCCAGCGCAATCGCGCTTGTAACCCAAAATACGTGTCCTCTCAAAAGTAAGTAGTAAATTTTCGCCGAAACCACTCCCCCTCTATCACCGCAGATGATAGAGGGGGAGTGGTTTCGGCATTAGGTCTTTTAATTAAGATTCAATTATTCCGCACAATATCCAAAAAGTCACGCAGCATGGCGGCGGCAGAGCCAACTGGCCCTTCTTCGTGCGTAATCAAAGTTTGGGTTCCGTAAATATCTGTCTCGTAACGAATTGCCATCGCTTGCCCCGCGAGCTGGGCAAAAGGATGGGATTCGGGCAATGCGGTTGGCGCAACGGTTAATTTGTAATGGTCATCTACCCATTCTGCTGTTGCCAATAATGACATGCGCTCGCCCAACATCCGCACCGCTCGCACCTCATCGGCGCGTAATTTGTTAATCCCCGTCACACTGACATCGGCCAAAGTTGTGGCTTGGCGCAACACCGCATTTGCCAAAATAACCAACTTATTGGCAGCGTCCCAACCTTCCACATCTAACGATGGGTCGGTCTCGGCAATCCCAGCATCGATGGCTTCACGAATGGCCTCATCGTAACCACTACCATTAGCCATCATCTCTAAAATCATCTGGGTGGTTCCATTTAGCACAGCCTCAATACGGCTAATATGCGCAGCCGCCAAATCGCTTCGCCCGACGTTGATGGTGGGCATAGCGCCGCCAACTGCCCCGCTAAAACGCAAGCCCGGCTTGCTGAGATCAGTCAAGTCGCTCAAAGCAGCTAATTCTTGAAATGCCAAGGCCAGCGGCCCTTTATTGGCGGTCACCAAATGTTTGCCCGCCACCAGCGCATTCCGTGTCAATTCCAAACCAATGCCGCCGGTTTTTAAATCAACTGGGGTTGAATCAAACACCACATCAACAGCCGATGCCGCCAAAGCCGCGACAGCATTCATGCCAGCAACGCCGCCCGCCAATGCGGTAATGGGTTGTTTATGCTTCTTGGCAGCAACAACTGCCCGCATATCAACCCCATCAGCGTTTAATACTGACCCCGATGAATCGGTGACAGCCACACAAAGCAACTGCACCCCGTAACGCTCACGCAAGATGGCTTCTTTGTCACACACGATCTCTAAAAAGTTTCTACCAATATTTCCAAGTCCAGCAAGGAGAAAGCGATATGTTTTCATATAACACACAATTTTTTATACTATTTTTCGTATCTTCTCAATAATTGGGGGTAAACCCCAAATATGTAATGTCGAAATCACTAGATGGCCTTTGGGAGGAGGGGCTTTGCTTCTCCTCCCAAAGGCCATCTAGTGATTTCGACGAAAATTTGTTTTAATTACCCCATTTTATTAAGATGATACTTGATATCTAATTTATTGACTAAGGTTTAGGCGTGGTTAATGATAGCGTAGTATCAGCCCTTGCATAGTAAATTGAGGTATTCCTACTCGGCGGGTCATCTTTCGAAATCACAATCGCCAAGGTAATATCTTTTACGCCCTCTTTGCGGCTAAAGACACAAATGCCACCATCGGGGCTATTTTTATCACCAATACAGCCGGTTGAATTGGCCGCCCAACCCAAAGTTTTCATACGGTCAACCGAATAAAACGCCACAATTTCGGGCGGGGGGCGCGGCGTGGTAAAGGCAATCACATCAAACCGCCCCCCGGTAGCCGACTGAATCAACAATTGCACCGGAACCGGCAACCCAAGATCGGCCTTGGTAGCGGCGGCAAAGGCTGGCACATCGGGCCAAAGCGTCGCCACCGTGCCGGTCGCTGGGCCAATTAATGAACGGGCGGCCCCGCAGCCCGACAACATTAACACCCAGATCATCATCACATATTTCAGTTTCTGGCTTATTTTGCCCATAAAATACCCCCTCATTGAGATGATAGTGCAAATTCCTAAAAGATGAAGGATCGATTGTGAAATCGGCAAAACCTTTCTTCAAACTCAGGTTTGTCAGTTTTGTCACCCTACATCAACTCTAAGTTACAATTTTCGCATAATCAAATTAAGAAATGACGAGTACACCGCTATAATGATTTTAGTGCTCTACCCAAGATAAACATGTCAAAATACAAAACAATTTTATTCGATTTAGACGGCACATTACGCGCAAATTTACCCGAAGGCTTCGAAGTTTTTGTCGAATATGCCGCAATGGTCGGCATTCAACTCGATGATGAACAAATGAGAGCCGTTGAACGCGAAGCGCATCGTTATTGGGCCAATGCGGTAAAAGTTGACAATGATTTAATGCGCTACGATAAACGCGAATTTTGGGTCAATTACAACCGAACCTTACTCACTTCGGTGGGTGCGCCCCCGTGTGACAATTGCGAGGCCCATATTCAAGATTTGTTTGACACCCACTATGACCCGCAAGATGTGGTGTTTGCCGATACATTTATGGTGCTAGAGCAGTTACGGGCCAATGGGTTTACGCTTGGCCTTGTCACCAATCGCACCGGCGAAGTCGATACGTATGCAAAAAAACTGCGTATTCATGAATACTTCCATTTCACCTTAACCGGTGGTCAGGCCAATAGCTTTAAGCCCAACCCAGAGATATTTCAACTAGCCTTAAGCAAAGCGGGCAACGTGCCGGCCTCAGAGGCGCTATATGTCGGTGATAATTATTTTGCCGATGTATGCGGCGCACGTGGGGTGGGTATGGATGCCGTATTGATTGACCCGCGTAATTGTTTTGTTGGTATGCACGATATTCGCGTACGCCACTTGCGCGATGTGCTTAAATACATTTAATTATGAACGGACCCAAATTAGGATTCATCATCGGTGCAGTCGTACTTGCGCTATTTGGCGCATTCACTGTCGCGCTAGGCATTGTCGTCGGCACTGTTGTGATGATCAGTAATGAGGTTATCTTG
>CAZLOF010000035.1:12878-15257 GCA_964560745.1 uncultured Thermoflexus sp. | reverse complement strand
CAGTTGCACTCTAGAAAAATGCACCCGATTGCCGAAGTATATAAAACAAGGCATAAAATTGAGATGGTAAAACAATAGATCAATTTCGTAAGTATGATGAACCCAAGATTAATATTGCTCGGAACCAAGGGCGGCCCGACCGTACGGGCTGCTAATGTTTGCCAAACCTCGACCGCGTTGATGATTAACAAGCAACTGTATGTGGTTGATTGTGGCACTGGCGTGTCGCGGCGGGTGGTCGAGGCAGGGCTGCCGTTACAGGCGCTGCGCTATGTCTTCATCACGCACCATCACTCAGACCATACCCTCGAATATGGCGGCCTGTTGCATAATGCTTGGAGTAATGGCCTAAAGACCCGTCTTGATGTGTTTGGCCCGCCCGGTACCGCCCAAATGACAGACGATTTTTGGCGCATGATGCAAATCGATATTAATTTGCGTATTCATGATGAAGGGCGGCCCGATTTGCGCAAATTAATATTTGCTCACGATAACCTGACTTTTGATCGGGCCGCGTTGGTTAATGCCCAAAACGCATGGCTACCCGTGACGCATCCCGCCACTTGCCCGATTATGGAAAACGACGATGTGCGTGTGACCGGCTGTTGGACACCGCATTTGCCATTTTTTGATAACTATGGGCTGAAGTTTGAGGTTAAA
Organism: uncultured Thermoflexus sp.; assembly: GCA_964560745.1. Classification (GTDB taxonomy): domain Bacteria; phylum Chloroflexota; class Anaerolineae; order J036; family Brachytrichaceae; genus AQU-03. The sequence goes on along the minus strand of CAZLOF010000035.1, from coordinate 14,597 downwards.
GATACAACAGGAGGCATTAGCAAGACGATTGTATTTTCGAGCGATACCGGCTATTACCCACCGTTGGCCCAATTTGCGTATGGGGCCGATGTGCTTATTCACGAGGTCATGCACAATGATGGGGTCGAGGCGCTCATTAAACGCATTCCCAATGTCAAACCCGATGAACTACGGCGACATTTTTACCAAGCGCATACCCTGTGCGAAGACGTGGGGCGGATCGCTCAAGCCGCCCAAGTGCGGCAATTGGTTTTACATCATTATGTGCCATCTGATGACCCGAATCTTAAACCCGATGATTGGGTAAAGGCGGTGCAAACCACTTTTGCTGGCAAAGTGACGTGTGGGCGGGATTTGTTGGAAATTGAGATTTGAAGTGATCAGCCATCCACCGTCGGCACGGTTAAATAAAAGGTCGCGCCTTTGCCTTCGGCACTGCGCACCCAAATATGGCCGCCATGCGCCTCGACAATGTGTTTGGCAATAGCCAGACCCAAGCCAGTGCCGCTTTTGCCGTGATGGGCTTTATTACCCACCCCACGCACCCGATCTAGTTTGTAAAAACGCTCAAAAATACGGTTTTGTTCATATTTGGGGATGCCAACGCCTGTATCACGCACAAACAGCGTCACCCATTCGACGGGATTCCATGCAACAGCGGCCTCATCACCCAAAAGTGTTGGTGATGGTTGATCGGTCGATACGCCAAGGGTGACGCTGCCGCTGGGGGTAAATTTGATGGCATTGTGAGCCAAGTTGGTCAATACTCGCTCAAGCTGCACTGGGTCAACCAAGCCTTGCAACGCCACCGGCACCTCATTCTTCAAGACCAAACCGCTGCGGCTGGCTTGGGTTTGCAAACGAACGCAAACAGTGGCGGCAACATTGTGTAAATCGGTTGGTTTGAGGCGCATTGGCAAACGCCCCGATTCAATGAGCGATAAATCAAACATTTCTTGGGCAATTTGCACCAAACTATCGGTTTGATCGCCAATTTGATCGAGCATGTTTTGTTGGTCGGGGTTTGCCAAGGGGTGTCGTTGTAATGAATCGACTAGTAATCGAATGCTGGCAAGTGGCGTGCGTAATTCGTGTGAAATATTGGCGATAAAATCGCGGCGGGCATGACCCAATCGTTGCAACTCGCTAATATCGCGCAAGGCAATGGCCGTATTTTGATCGGCATCACCCAAGGTGCGACAAGTAACGCGGTAAAGACGTTCATTAAAAGTTAATTGCATTGGCAACATATCGTTGGTTTGGCTGCGGGCATCGCGTAGTAAAGCCTCTAACTCGTGCAGCCGAAATGCCGCAATAAGGCTTAACCCCGGCACACAACGCGGTGATAAAGCCTTGGCCGCGCTATTGCAATCAACAATCATGTTCGCTGGGTTGACAATAACCAGTGCATCTTCGATTAGGGTGTGAAGGATTTGTTGATGACGAACAGAGATAGCGGCTTGTTTTTGGCATTGATCGCGTTCAATCATTACTGTTTGTAAACGCTCATGAGCCTCAGTTAATTCACGGGCATGTCGCCGATACAGCAATGCAATAATTATGCCTGCCACAATCACCACACCTAATGTTACTAACCAAAACATCTTTTTTTAATTACGAATTACAAATTACGAATTACGAATTTTGAAATTAATTCGTAATTTGTAATTCCTTAGTCAATACGATAGCCAACCCCGCGCACGGTTTTGATGAGTTCGG
>CAZLOF010000035.1:4816-12778 GCA_964560745.1 uncultured Thermoflexus sp. | reverse complement strand
GTAATTCCTTAGTCAATACGATAGCCAACCCCGCGCACGGTTTTGATGAGTTCGGGGCGGTCTGGGTCGGCTTCAAGTTTCATGCGCAACCACCGAATATGCACATCAAGGGTGCGTGGATCGCCTTCAAAATCCATCCCCCAGACTTCAGATAATAAGGTGTCACGCACCAACACAATTCCACGATTGCGCATTAAGGCCGCTAACAAGCCAAATTCTTTGCTGCTTAGCTTTACTTCTTTGTCATTGACCCACACACGATGCGATGCCAAGTCTATAACAACAGGGCCAAGGCGAATGACTGTTTCGCTGTGTTTGCTTGCCCGCCGCAAGGCTGACCGAATTCGTGCTAAGAGTTCGGACAAACCAAAGGGTTTAATGATGTAATCATCGGCTCCACTGTCTAAACCAATCACACGGTCCATTTCGGCGCTGCGGGCGGTTAACAAAATAATAGGCACTTCTTGCTCTTTGCTGACAATGCGGCATAAAGATAATCCATCCAACCGCGGCAACATGACATCAAAAATACATAAATCTGGGCTACCTTCGCGGGCTAGCTCTAAACCGCGTTCTCCATCGGCTGCGGTTAATACTTGGTAGCCCTCGGCCTCAAGCTGTTGGGCTAAGGTAGTACGCAAAATGCCTTCGTCTTCAACGAGCAATATTTTTGTCATAAATTATGCTTTTTATTTGTAAGTATGTTAAGACGATATAACACCTATGTTAAATTTGGTTTAAGCATTTAGCCTAGTGTTGTCTCTACTCATGTTTGCCAATTTGTGGTGCTAAAGGCAATCTATTGCAAGAAACATATACCCCTAGATCAGATTCCAAGTTGACCCGATTTCACTATTACTCCCTCAAGCCTAGCGAGGGAGTAATAGTGAAATCGGGGTTTCATTTTTTAGAAATTTGCCCGAATAATTGAAGGCGACACGAAAAGGCGTAATGCAGTAATACCAAGAAAAACATAAATGCCAGCCGAGGTGGCTGGCATTTACTTAAAATAAGCAATTATTTACAGGGAAGCTAGGTCAGGCTACGCGCCAACTGGTGCCTTTAACCCCATCTTCAAGCACAACCCCGGCCTTAGCCAAACGATCGCGAATAGCATCTGAGCGGGCAAAATCTTTGGCTTTGCGAGCGTCTAGGCGCATTTCAAGCAACATTTCAATCAATGCAGCTTCGCGTTCTGCATTACCGTTTGTCACTGCTTTTGTCTCATTCCTCACTACACCCAATACATCGCCACCCAATTCTTTAAACACTTGCGCGGCTTGTTCAAGCACAATGCGTGAAGCATTGCCAGCGTCGATGGTCGAATTCATATCTTTTGATAAATCAAATAACACACTTAATGCAATTGGGGCATTAAAATCATCATTCATTGCGCTGGTGAATTGCATACGGGTTTGATCTAAACGATCCATTAAACGCCCGCTTGTCGCATCATCGCCTTTAATCTCACCCCGTGCCAAAGTATCACGCACACGCCGTACGGCGGTATTTAGGCGTTCATAGCCTTTGGCAGCAGCGTCTAAGGCACTGGCGCTATAGTCGGCTGGGGTGCGATACAAACCCGATGAAATAAAGAAGCGCAACGCTTCAGGGCGATATTCTTTAAGTGCATCTTTAATAGTGACAAAATTGCCCAACGATTTGCTCATTTTCACACCGTCTACATTTAAGCTACCGGTCAGCATCCAATAATTGGCAAATTGGGCATCATGAGCACATTCGCTCTGGGAAATTTCACATTCATTATGCTGAAAAATATTGTCAATGCCACCGCCATGCAGATCGAACGTTTGGCCGAGGTATTTCACTGCCATCGCCGAGCATTCGATATGCCAACCCGGGTAGCCGCGGCCCCAAGGCGAAGCCCATTGCAAAATATGTTTTTCTTCGGCCTTGATCCACAAAGCAAAATCCATCGGGTGACGTTTGTCTTCACGCACTGCAATCCGTTTACCCGCTTCGTTTTCTTCAATTCGACGGCCACTTAGCTTGCCATAATCAGGATCAGATTCAACACTAAAATAGACCGAGCCATTCGATTCATAAGCATTGCCTTTTGCGATAAGCGTTTGAATCATTTCGATTTGCTCTGGCACATGGGCACTGGCACGAGGTGAAATATCGGGTCGGGCTACGCCAAGCGCATCCATATCTGCAAAATATTCGCGCATATAGGTTTCTACCAATTCCATTGGCTCAACCCGGGTTTGGCGTGCCCGTTTTAAAATACGGTCTTCGCCGCTATCGAGCAAATGCCCAACATCAGTGATATTTTGCACATAACGCACTTTGTAGCCACTGTACCGCAACCATTTGTTGACAATGTCAAACGATACATAGGTTTTGGCGTGGCCTAAATGTGAATAGTCGTAGACTGTTGGACCACACACATACATCATTACTTGTCCATCAACAATGGGCGTAAATACTTGTTTCTCTCGTGCGAGAACGTTATAAATAGTAAGAGACATAATTAATTTGAATTTATGATTGCAATCAGTTGCAATTATTTAGCGAAAATCATGCGTCCGGCGGCGGTTTGTAATACTTTGGTTACAGTTACAGTGACGGTTTTGTTTAGGTTTCGGCGACCATCTTCTACCACAATCATTGTGCCATCTTCAAGATAGCCGATGCCTTGCCCCATTTCCTTACCTTCTTGCATAATTTGTAAAGTGACGCGCTCTCCCGGGATCATGGCTTGTTTGAGTGCATTGGCCAACTCGTTAATATTGAGTGCCATTACCCCTTGTAACGACGCAACTTTGTTCAAATTGTAATCGTTTGTCATAATGGGGCAATTCCATTGTTTTGCCAATGCAATCAATTTTTCATCGACCTGTCTCACGGTAGGCACATCATCATCTACCAAGCGCGAGATAACTAGTGGGTCAGATTGTAATTTGCGCATTACTTCAAGCCCACGTCGCCCACGCGAGCGACGTAATGTATCAGTATCATCGGCAATAAATTGCAACTCGTTAAGCACAAATCGCGGAATAATTAATTCACTGCGCAAAAAACCGGTGCTGGCAATATCCATAATACGACCATCAATGATGACATTTGTATCAAGCAAGATACGGTCTCGACTATCGGGCAAAGCCGTCACTGTATTTGCACCACCTACTAGGTCTAGCGCGTTTGAGATATTGCCTCCCCCTATTTCGCTGCGTTCATCTCGGGGCGGGCGATTGCTGCGCCCACGAAAGTTAAATATGGCAAAAAATTCACGATGGCGGGCACTCATTACCACAATGCCTAAATAAGCAAAAATAATGGCGGTAAGAAATGGCATCACTTGCCGAAACGGATCTGGCAAATAAGACAATGGCGGCGTAAGCAACACCGAAATAAGCAACCCAACTACCAATCCAATCACATCGGCCAACAGTTGTGTTGGCGTAGCATGTGTAAAACGGTCAATTAAAGCATACGCTGGGCGTGCGGCGATGATTGGCAACACATAAAGACCGATTAACCCGAACAAAAGCGTAATAACAATGTGCGTCACTGCGGTATTGAAAGGGGCAGCTAGTGTCGTAGGCAGTAAATCTGCTACCGACCAACCAATTACCCCAAACAATAATCCACCACAGGCACGCAATACCCATAATAAAGAGGCTCGCATATAAATCCTGATAAATAAAATAAGTGCTTAGATAAAACAAAAAAACTGCAACAAGTTGCATTTTCCAATGGTAGCATAGTATGACGCATTTGGCTGAGGATGTGGTGAGTGAAGACTATCAACTAGTATAAAATGTGGATGTGCCGAATCGTATTATCGAGTTAAACCCTGTTTCTCGTATCACCGCTGATGCTGTGGGTGTGCCGGGGCAACGCACCTTTTATTTGCAGGCGCGCAAAGGCAATACTGTGCTCAATATTTTGTGCGAAAAAGAGCAGATTAATGTGCTGAGCAAAGCACTGGATGAATTTTTGCGCGAGCTAAAAACAAGATATCCGAAAGGATCCAATTTTTCGCAACTTCCTATCGGGTTACCGCTAGAAACACCCATAGACCCAGATTTTAGGGCTGGCAAAATGGGGCTTGGTTATGATGAAGATAAAAATTTGGTGATTTTAGTGGTGTATGAAATTGGGATGGAAGATGAGGATGAGGATAATCTGCGGGTGGCCCGTTTGTTTTGTTCACGGGCGCAAATGGATGCGCTAAGTCGTCAATCAGTTGAAATTGTTTCACGGGGCCGCCCAATCTGCCCATTATGTGGCAAGCCAATGGATTCAAACGGGAATGTCGATGGTTTTTGCCCACGTCGTAATGGACATGGTGATGAAATTGTATTCGCCTAACGCGTATGTTTATGTTTTTTTAGCGTTTTAAATTACTCATGATGCAAGACGATACCCTACAATTGCTCAGCACGGGCAAAATAGCGTCACTGGGCTTGCTCCCGTGGAGTTCAAATTACACTTTTTTGGTAAAAGTCACGGCGGTTAATCAGTTCGATGAAGCTGGGGAACCCATCGAGACGATGGCAGTATATAAGCCGCAAAAAGGCGAGGCCCCATTGTGGGATTTTGCCGAGGGCAGCTTATGTATGCGTGAGTTAGCCTCGTATTTGGTCAGTTCGTCGTTGGGGTGGAATTTAGTGCCGCCAACGGTATTGCGTAATGGGCCACATGGTTTAGGGTCGATGCAATTATTTATCGATAATGACCCTAATAATCATTTTTTTACATTTCGCGAAAACCCTGAAATGGCAGATGAATTGCAACGGTTAGTGGTCTTTGATTTAATCACCAATAATGCTGATCGTAAGAGTGGTCATTGTTTGCTTGGCAACGATGGTCATTTGTGGGCAATTGATCATGGCATTACCTTTAATGTTGATCATAAACTTCGTACGGTGATTTGGGATTTTGCCAACCAACCATTGCCGCTAGCAATTATTGAAGATTTACAGCGTCTGCGTCAAGAAATCGATCATGTTGATGCTGATTTAATGGTGATGTTGACGGAACTGTTAACCTCAGCCGAAATAAAGGCGTTTAAACGCCGACTAGATGGCCTCATTCACCTAGGGCACTTTCCCTCGCCTTCACGGGGGCAACGTAGTATGCCTTGGCCGCCTGTTTAAATGATTGCTTCATGCGCGTCTGGGAACGCGGACGAAGCATTAGCGCTTTATTAATGGGCAATGGTCACTGAAATCACTGCGACTTGAGGATATCCGCCACCATTTTGGTCGATAACGGCTAGGCGCAACAAATATCGCCCATTCGGAATACGCCGTGTATCCCATTGGATAAGTGCGCCCCCATAAACAGGGGCATAGAGACTAGCAATATGACAAACTCCATTATTACAGCGACCATCTAACAATTCAAATTTATAGTAGCTAAAGTTATCATGAATGGCAGTGCCAAATAAGGTCACTGTGCCGCGTAACGTACTGCCAGAACTGGGCGACGTAATACATACTTCGCGCCTGGGGCAAGCCGATGTCGCTGGAAAAGCTGGGGCTGATGCTTGTTGTTGGGTTGGGGCTGGGCGTGTGGTTGGGCGGCGCGTCGGGGTTGCATTAACTGCACTTGTTGCTTCAACTTCGACAGTTGGTGTGGGTGCAAGCGTTGGGGTTTCGGCCAATGTTGGTGATGTTGCAACCACTGCCGACGACGGGGCGGGTGTAGGCGGCACAGGTGTAGGCGTAACTGGTCTGGTTGGCAATATGACCGGCGTAATTTTACGTTCAACAAAAACAATGATGCTGCCATTATCACCATTCACCTGATTAAGAATAAGCGGGTCACGCCCTTTAAGCACGGTTTCAAAACGTCTGCCAATTTCATATTCATCACGCCACACAACACCAGCTTGGTCTTGCCACAAAGTAATGAGGTGGAATGAGCGAATAGATGTAATGCCTACCGCTTTGGCAACGCTCTCGCTGATGCCATTTGGCGACATATTGGTGCGGGCTTTGCGGGCATAACCATTAACTGTAATCGAGTTATCGCCCGCAATCGATGTTTCGACTTTAAGAATGCCTGAATCGCCACCGATATTGACACTTAATACGCCTTGAGAGTCTTTATTGTTAAGCGCAACCGAGCCATCCGATTTAATTCCAATGCTACAGCCGCTCAATACTGAAGTAGCCAGAATGAGCGCGAGTAAAATTAAATTCTTACAACTTTGATGAGAACGTAGTCCTTTTGTTGTAGTAGATAAACGTAACCGGTACATTGGTAGATGTATTATAGGGTTTATTTTAAAAACTAACACCAACAATATACTGATTTTCAGAATATACACCGAGAAAGGGATAAAAATATGATTTTGCCGATTTCATAATACTTTCTCAAGATTAGCTTGAAGAAGTATGATGAAATCTGCATTTAATTGATTTTTTTCCCTTTCTTAGTCGCACTTTCTTCCAATGATGAAAGCAGAATGAGTAATAACATGATAAACAAAACAAAAATAGGCATTATCGGTTGTGGCAATATTAGTGGAATCTATTTTAAGGCAGGCAAAACGTTTGAGATTCTTGATATTATTGCTTGTGCAGATATTAATATGGATGCAGCCCGCGCCAAAGGTGCTGAGCAAGGTGTGCAAGCTTGCACGGTTGATGAACTTCTTGCCAACCCCGATATTGAAATCGTGATTAATTTAACCATACCGGCTGCACACGGTGATGTGGCATTGGCGGCCTTAAATGCGGGTAAACATGTACATACCGAAAAGCCTTTAGCCATTACCCGCGAGCAAGGCAAGGCCGTATTAGCTTTGGCCGAAGCCAAAGGTTTGCGAGTTGGCTGTGCGCCAGATACATTTATGGGTGGTGGGTTACAAACGTGTCGCCAATTAATTGATGATGGCGTTATTGGTAGGCCGGTTGCAGCCACTGCCTTTATGATGAGCCATGGCCCTGAAAGTTGGCATCCCAACCCCGATTTTTTTTATCAGCCCGGCGCTGGCCCAATGTTTGATATGGGGCCATATTATTTAACTGCGCTTATCAATTTTCTCGGCCCAGTGCGGCGGGTGACCGGTTCGGCCCAGATTAGCTTTGCCGACCGCACCATTACCGGGCAAAACCCGCGTAATGGCGAAAAAATTAAGGTAAACACCCCAACCCATGTCACTGGCATTATGGATTTTGCCAGCGGGGCGGTTGGCACTATCATCACCACTTTCGATTCGTGGGGGTCAACTGTGCCGCGCATTGAAATTTATGGCAGCGAAGGTTCATTGGTGGTGCCAGACCCCAATATTTTTGGTGGGCCGATTATGCTAAAGCGCGGGGCTGCCAAAACATGGGATGAAGTGCCCATTACGCGAGGCTATACTGAAAATAGCCGAGGATTGGGGGTAGCGGATATGGCTTATGCCATTCGTGAAAACAGACAACACCGTGCGAATGGCACGATGGCCTATCATGTGCTCGACCTCATGCATGCTTTTCATGATGCGTCACGCGAGAATCGCCACATTATGATGGCAAGCACGTGTGAACGCCCAGCCGCGTTGCACCTTGATGAGCGGTTTTAATGCGCCGTATCTGTAGCGATTTGTAAGAGCAGCGTCATCATGGGGATGTTTTCAAAGACATCCCCATGATTGCGATTAAAATCTTTTTATCACTATGACAAAAATAGATGGGCAATATATCACCCAAAGCACAGCCCCCGAGGCTGTAATTATTGAACGTACCCATAATTCTGAATGGCAAGTGTTGTGGGCAGCCGATGAAAACCCCTTGCCAATGAACGCGCTTTCGTGTGAATATCGTGTAATGGTGGGAGATGATTGGGAAGGGTTAGGCCATTTTGATGGCAATATGTTATCGGGTTATTTCCCAATCGAAGCATTTAGCGAAGATGTGGACATACCTGAAATGTTGGTATTAGAAACCGAATTTGAGACTTTGCCTGCCATTGGCACCTTTCAGGCCAAATTACGGGCCG
>CAZLOF010000035.1:0-4806 GCA_964560745.1 uncultured Thermoflexus sp. | reverse complement strand
CTGTCACTATTGAGCGTTGGGATGGAAATTTGCCACCCCATTTAGGCCATGTTGGTTGGTTTGAGCCTGAAATGACACGCATTGAAACAGAATGGTTGCGACAGCAAAATTAACATGATCGCTAAACTGACAACTCGCCCGATTATTATTGTCAAAGGTGCGGGCGACCTAGGCACGGGAGTGGCTTATCGGTTACATCGTGCTGGGTTTCGCGTATTGTGCACCGACCTGCCCCAACCGCTTGTCATTCGGCGCACCGTAGCGTTTGCATCGGCTTTGTTTGATGGACACATGACCGTTGAAGATGTGCGGGCTGAGCATATTTGCCACATCGATGAAGCCGATGCAGTGTGGCAACGCAACTGTGTGCCTGTAATCATCGACCCTGTTTGCCAAAGTCGCAGCTACCTCCAACCCATTGCCATTATTGATTGCATTTTAGCAAAGCGCAATACCGGCACCAATTTGACCGATGCACCGATTGTGGTGGCGTGTGGCCCGGGGTTTATGGTTGGGCAAGATTGCCATGCCATTGTCGAAACGATGCGCGGGCATCATTTGGGGCGCGTCATTCGGCATGGCACGGCGTTGCCAAATACGGGTGTGCCGGGTGAAATTGGCGGTCACAGCGCCCAGCGCGTGGTGCGTGCGCCTTGCGATGGCACATTCAAAAGCTATAGCAAGATCGGCGACACAGTGACACAAGGTCAAATATTGGCAACTGTCGATACTGACCCTGTGTTTGCCACCATCAATGGTGTATTACGCGGCATTATTTATGATGGCTTAACCGTTACCCAAGGTTTGAAAATTGCTGATATTGACCCGCGTGCCGAAGTTAGCCATTGTTTTAGCATTTCAGACAAAGCCCTCGCCATTGGCGGCGGGGTGTTAGAGGCTGTATTGAGTCTTTTAACGTGAAGCCAAAGTCGCCAAAAAACCTAAAACAGTCGCTACACCTGCCATCACGACCCAAGGTAAATTTTCATTGACCAAATTGGCATACTCTTGCTCATTGGCTTGAATGGCATTACGGTTTAAGCTATCGGTAGGCAATTTATTCCCTAGCAAAAGCTCGCGAAATTCGGCAATATTGGCTGGGCGATCATCAGGGTGCATGGCAATAGCCGCATGAATAGCGCGTTCGGTTTGTTCTGAAATCGCCGGGTTAATTTGCCGAAGTGGAGCAAGCGATGTTGGTTTTAAAAAACGTTGACGCGCCTCAGGCGGTTGTTGATTGGTAAAAAGATGATATAAAGTCGCCCCAAGCGAATAAATATCTGAACGTACATCGGTATGCGTATCATCTTCGCCATATTGTTCCATTGGGGTATAGGCGGCAGTACCGCGCCCTTGTAACACCGTAATCGTGCGAGAATCGTCACGCACCATTACCTTTACAAGACCAAAATCAACCAGCTTAATCAGGCCACTTGGCGCAAGTTTGATATTGCTTGGTTTAATATCACGGTGCAGCACCGGCGTTGCTTGAGTGTGCAAATATTCAAGTGCATCGCACAATTGTTTGCCCCAATTCAGCACCTCAACCTCAACCAAAAAACGATCATGGCGACGGGCTTCGTCCATAATCTCTTTCAGGTTTTTACCCGCTACATAATCCATTACCAAGTAATCGAGGGCATTTTCAGTAAAATAATCAGATACTTTTGGCAGGTTGGGGTGGTCAAGCCGTGCCAAGGTGCTTGCCTCGCGTGAGAATTGGTGTTGTAGCTCGCTTACCAACTGCGGGTCAGTGTTGGGGTCAATCCGCACCGCTTTTAACGCGCACTTGCGGCCCTCAAGGCGCAAATCTTCGGCCAAATAAACCGATCCCATGCCACCTTGCCCAATGGTCTCGATAATGCGATATCGATTACGTAATGTTGTCCCCCGTGCAAGCATAAGGGCAATTTTATCCTGTTTATGGCTCACGTGCAAATACGGCCTGAAGTAATTAAAGCACTGCGGGCCGTATTTGCACGTGAGGTCGCCTTGAATGTAAAAAACCCGTAAAATGAACAACACGCGCCTTAAGTTATTTACAACTTTAGATGCATATTCGCGCTAAAATTAAATTGGGGTAATATCTAGCGTGTATCACGCAAAAAACAAGATATTTTTGTGCAATCCATCAACACAAAGTTGGTGATATTAGGTGAGGAGAAGCAATGAAAAAATCGGCTGCGCTTAGTGCGCTTGGGTTAATGAGTGTGTTGACTTTGGCAGGTTGTGCCGTTGTTCAACAGCAACTTGGGCGTTTTGGTATTGGGTCAACATCGACTTCAACGTCTGAAGTAAACTTGGCGACTGCTACTAAAGTAACGGTTGAAAAAAGCACACTCGAGACCAAAGTTGTGGCGAACGGCAAAGTCATTGCTCGCAATGTTGGTATCGTAGCTTTCCCGAAGGCCGGGCAGGTGGTTACATTGGCGGTGAAATTGGGTGATCAGGTCAAAGCAGGCCAATTTTTAGCCCAACAAGATACGGCTGATCTTGAATTTACCGCCAAACAATCTTACGCCAGCTATTTAAGCACCTTGGCAACCTATAGCCAAACAGTTAAAGCCGCCGATTCTCGTGATATCGATACCGCAAAATCACAATTAGCCAGTGCCCAAGCTGCCTTAGCCGATTTGCAAAAAGGTCCTAGCGCTAATGATGTTGCATCAGCTCGCGCAAATTTGCTCAATGCCCAAAATGCCTTAAAGTTAAAGCAAGATGCAGCCAAGGGTATATCGCAAGAAATTGCATCGGCTAAAGCACAATTAGACAATGCCGCCACAGCGTTGCGGTCGGCTCAAGCCGCCGCCGCAGGCAACGACACCAGTGTGGCAAGTGCGCTGGGGGCTTTGCAAAATGCTGAAGCAACCTTAAAAACGAACCAAGCCGCTTATGACCGAGCCTATAAAACCAATCCGGCGGGTATTGGTGGCAGCTCGGCTGGCTTAAACTTGGAAAAGGCGACCAATGATTACAATGTTGCAAAAGCCAATTATCAAAAAGCGCTAGATAACTCGAAGGTCAGTTTAGAAAAAGCCAGCACTGATTACAATCTCGCCCAAGGAAATTATCAACGGGCATTAGATAATGGTAAAACGGATCTGACCCGCGCCCAAAATGATGTGAGCGTGGCCCAAGCCAACTATAACAAGCTGTTCGAAAAAGCCAAACTCGGGCAAATTGCTTCTGCCGAAGCCCAAGTAGCAAGCGCACAAGCCAAACTTGATCAATTATTAACCCCCAATAATAGTGAATCGGTGGCATCGGCCAAAGCCAAACTTGAACAAGCCGAAATTTCATGGCAGCAAGCCGACGCAAACCTAAAGAAAACAGCGGTTTATGCGCCATTTGATGGCGTCATTACGACCTTAAACTTTGATATTGGTGACTTTATGAATGGTGGGCAAAAGGCAATGGAAGTAGTTGCGTTAGATCGTCCATTATTTGAAATTGATGTTGATGAAGCTGATATCGCCAATATTCGGGTTGGGCAACAATCACGGGTATTATTACAAGCCTATAGTAACCGCCCCATTACTGCCACGGTTGAATATATTGCGCCAGCCGCTACCACTAGCGGCAACATTAATACAGTAAAGGTGCGTTTGGCCATTGGCGTGAGTGGCCGCCCCCAAGGCTTTACTGGGCAGGGTGGACAAGGTGGGCAAGGCCGCCCAGCGACTCAAGGTCAAGCTGGCACACCAGCCGCCAGCGCTGCTGCAACCCCAGCAGTAGAAGGAACCCCGCAAGCCAGCGGCACGGCAGCGCCCGGTCAAGGCCGACCGGCGGGTCAAGGTGGCCAAGGCGGACAAGGTGCTCAAGGTCGTCCGATCACAGGCACATTTAATGCAGCACAAGTTCCCAATATCATTATCGGCATGACAGGCACATCAGAAGTCATTACCAGCCAAATTGAGAATGCCTTAAGCGTGGCAAACCGCGCCCTTATTCCTAATCGCGCCACTCGTGGCTTCGAGGTAATTCGGGTTTTGCCTGATGGAAAAAGCACCGAACGTGTTGCTGTTACTACCGGATTCCGAAGCCAAAATAGCACACAGGTTTTAAGCGGGGTCAATGAAGGCGACACCCTCGTTATCTTACAAACCACACCTACTACAACCGGTGGCGCAGCAGGCTTTCCGGGTGCGGGCGGTGGCGGCGGCGCCCCGGGCGGCGGCGGTGGTGGGGCCGCACCTGCAAATACTGGCCGTTAAATAAAAAGGATGAAGGATAAATTTTATTTTCTCCTTCATCTCTTCTCCTTCATCCTTTGCCCTTCACTCTTCACCCTTTATCCCTTTATTATGAGCATATTTGAAACCTTTCGCACCGCATTAGAAAGTTTGGCATCGAACAAACTACGCACAATTTTGACCATGTTGGGTGTAATCATCGGTGTTGGCTCGGTGGTGACATTGTTGTCAATTGGCAATGGGGTGTCGGGGTTTATTGGTAGCCGCATTCGTGGCATTGGCACAGATTTGCTCACCATTCAACCTGATAACCGGGTAAACAACGCTCGTTTGACAAATGCCGACTTAATTGTGCTTGAAAACCCTCTGGAAGTGCCAGGAGCATTGCGCGTGGTTGGCTCGGTTAGCAATAATGCACGGGTATCGGCTGGTACCAACGTGCGTAATACCCAAGTAAATGGCACGAACCCCGAATTTTTTATTTTGCGCAATATTTTGATCGATTTTGGCGACCCATTTACCCAAGAAGATGTGGATTTGCGAGTGCGTAAAGCCGTACTTGGGCCATCGATTGCCGAGGCCTTATTTGGCAATGTGCAAGGCGCATTGGGGC
>CAZLOF010000034.1:14440-15411 GCA_964560745.1 uncultured Thermoflexus sp. | reverse complement strand
CATAGGGCAAATTGGCGACCAAGACCACAGCCGCTTGACACAGCTCAGGCGGCAAGGCCTGTAACAAGCTGCCGCAATAAAACGTGATGCGCTCGGTCACACCACAGCGCTGCGCATTCAGCCGCGCCACATCCAAGGCATCTGCCGAGACATCAGTCGCAATCACCCGCAAGTATGGGTTTGGCAAATGTTTGGCAACGGCAATCGCCGCCGCCCCGCTGCCGGTGCCAATTTCAATCGCCAGCGCCGTAGTGGCTTGGTCAACCGTCACCTGTCGCAACTCATGCAATGCCAACTCAACCAGCATTTCGGTTTCAGGGCGCGGAATCAGCACCCGCGCATCGACAACCAGATCAAGGTCGTAAAACGCGCGATGCCCGAGAATATAGGCCAGTGGCTCACGGGCGACCATCCGCGCAACCAAGCGCTGAAACTGTTGCAGTTGTGTCGCGCTCAATACATCATCATCATGGGCAATCACCCATTCGCGTGGGCGATCCAACACATGCGCCAACAAACGCCGCGCCGTCGCGGCTGGGCTATCGACACCTGCCTCGTTAAACTGCGCTATAACCTGCCGCAAAGCAGACCGGATTTGTAAGGTTGGGGAGTTGATGGTTGAGAGTTGAGAGTTGAGAATTTCTTCTCTCAACTCTCAACTCTCAACTCTCAACTCCTTAGCCTTCTAATCGTTGTTGCACGTCGCGGGCGTTTAGCTCATCGATAAAATCATCGATTTCGCCATCCATCACGGCATCAATTTGAAAGATCGACATTTCGAGGCGATGGTCGGTGACGCGGCTTTGTGGAAAGTTATAGGTGCGAATCTTTTCACTGCGGTCACCTGTGCCAACTTGACCTTTGCGCTCGGCATCGTGTTCGGCAGCGCGTTTGGCGTGTTCCATCTCATATAAACGGGCGCGCAAAATACTCATGCCACGCAAGCGGTTTTGGGTCTGGCTGCGTTCATC
>CAZLOF010000034.1:0-14430 GCA_964560745.1 uncultured Thermoflexus sp. | reverse complement strand
TCGACCACCAAACCAGTGGGTTTATGCACAATCCGCACCGCGCTTTCATTCTTTTGCACGTTTTGCCCACCCGCCCCGCGTGAGCGGCGGGTCTCGATCTCTAAATCGCCATCTGGGATGTGAATTTCGACTTCTTCGACTTCGGGCAACACCGCGACGGTGGCGGCACTGGTATGCACCCGTCCATTCGTTTCGGTGGCGGGGATGCGTTGTACGCGATGCACACCGCTCTCCCATTTCAACCGTGAAAACGCGCCTTTGCCTTTAATCATCATCGTCACTTCTTTGATGCCGCCAATCCCCGTTTCGCTTTGGTCAATCAGCTCAATTTTCCAACGATGGGCCTCGGCATAGCGCGTATACATGCGAAATAATTCTGCCGCAAACAAACCGGCTTCTTCGCCGCCCGTGCCTGCGCGAATTTCCATAATAACGTTACGGTCAGCACGCGGGTCTTTTGGCACCAAGGTTGCCTTTAACTCGGTGTTTAACGCATCAATATTTTTGCGCAATTCATCCACTTCGGCGCGTGCCATCTCAGCCAAATCAGCATCACCGCTGTTTAACATGGCTTCGGCATCCGCCAATTCGCGGTCGGCCTTTTTGCGGGCGCGAAACAGATCGACGGTCGATTTCAACTCATTTTGTTGTTTTGCAATCTCCGCATAGCGTACATAATCATTCGCCAGTGTCTCGTCAGCCATCTGGCGCGTCAATTCTTCAAAGCGGGCTTCAATCGCCGCAAGTTTCTCATCCATGAAATCTCTACAAACCCTTTTTTATATTCTCGATCAATTTTAACCGATTTAACGTATTGTCTCAAAAAGGGGCCATTAAAACAAATTTTCCTCGAAATCACGATATGGCTTTGGGTGGCAGGGCAAAGCCCCTGCCACCCAAAGCCATATCGTGATTTCGACATTACACCTCAAGTTGCTAAATGCAGCTCAGGCTCTGTTTGATGCTCTAATTTCGGCAGATCGGTGCTAACCTTCGGCGTCACCTTTACCTTCAAAATACGCCGATCACTCACCGACAACACCTCAAATAACTTATTGTCGTAATCAACTTTAGCCCCAACTTTGGGCACTTCGCCGAGTTGATCAAAAATAAACCCACCCAAGGTGTCACTCTGGTCGCTATTAATATGCGTGCCTAACACCTCATTGACATCATCAATTTGCATCCCGGCAAATAATATAAACCCAGCGTTATCCGGCAAAACAGTAACTGGAGCTTCTTCGCTGTCATATTCATCTTGAATCTCGCCGACGATTTCCTCTAAAATATCTTCAATCGTCACGATGCCCGACGTGCCGCCAAATTCATCGACGATCACGGCCAAATGCAAGCGCTTGCTTTGCATCTCTTTGAGCAAATCGCTGACCGGCTTCGATTCGGGGGTGTGCAACACCGCCCGCACCAATGATTGTAACGAAGGTCGCGTATTGTCACGCAACACCCGCAACAAGTCTTTGGTGTAAAGCACCCCAATGATGTCATCCACTGTATCACGATATACCGGCAAACGCGAATGCCCCGAATTCACCACCGTGTCTAAGGCTTGGTCAATCGATTCAGTCACATCAAAGCCAATGATATCCATGCGTGGCACCATCACCTCACGCGCAATCGTATCGCCAAAATCGAGCACCGAAAGAATCATCTCTTTTTCTTCGGCCTCGATCTCGCCACCCTCTTGGCTCGCGTCAACCATCGTTTTAATCTCTTCTTGGGTCACCATCGCCGCCATATTTTGGGGCGGCACCCCAAATGGCGAAGAAAAGATATTGCCCAACAACACCGCAAATTTGACCAACGGCGCAAACAATATTGCACAAATTTGCATTGGGGTTACACAGGCCAAAGCTACCGGCTCGGCATTGCGAATGGCAACTGCCTGTGGCACCAAACGCCCTAACACAAATAGCACCAAAGCCGCAATCGCCAACACCATAAATTGAGCGACCTGCAAGCCCCATTCACCCAGCAAAGTCACTTGTGGGGCCAGCTCAATTAACCAAGTTGCCAACGGTTGGCTAAACCCCAACACCGCCACCCCCGTCGCAAATACCACACTGAGCATCGTACCAACTTCAGCCGTTGCCAATAATCGCGTCGAGTCGTCGGTCAGTTCATTAATGGCCTTGGCCATCGCTGGGTTTTGCTTCTCTAATTCCACCAGCCTTACTTTTTTTATGTTAATCAACGCCGTGCGCGACAATTCAAAAAAGGCACGTGCAGCGGCAATAAGAACAAAGAGAATTAAAGCTGTCATTTTTGGGGGGAGTGCAAAGTAACAAGTAGCAAGTAGCAAGTAAAAATAATGAACTGCTTTTCACTTGCAACTTGCTACTTGCCACCTGCTACTTGCTACTTCTTGATTGGTTTTGCGGGCACACCAACCCATGTTTCATTGGCGGGGATATCTTTGGTGACGACAGCGCCAGCGCCGGTGCGGGCTTTTTTGCCGATTTTAACCGGAGCCACCAACAAACTATCGCTGCCGACAAACGCACCTTCTTCGATGATGGTTGGGTTTTTGTTAACCCCGTCAAAATTACAGGTAATGGTTCCAGCGCCAATATTGGCTTTATCGCCCACCGTAGCATCACCGAGATAGCTAAAATGCCCCATCACGGCCTTGCCAAATTGGGTATTTTTCATCTCGGCAAAATTGCCAATATAAGCCCCAGCATGCACATGCGTGCCGGTGCGAATACGCGAGAATGGCCCGACCTTGACATCTTCATCGACTTGCGAATCTTCGATCACCGATTGGGTGATTTGCACTCGCTCGCCAATGATGGCGTTGCGCAACAACGAATTTGGGCCGATGATGCAATCCCCCCCCACCACCGTATTGCCCAAAATGTGGGTGTTTGGCAAAATGGTGGTATCGGGCGCAATCGTGGCAGTGGCATCGATATAGGTGCTGGCGGGGTCGATGAGGGTGACACCGTTCATCATGTGCATACGGTTAATACGTTTGCGCAAAATGGCGGCAGCATCGGCCAAATCAACCCGATTGTTAATACCAATCACCTCGTCAATATCGTCAGACACAATGGCCTTCACACTGCGGCCTTCAGCATTGGCGATCTCGACCAAATCAGTGAGAAAGTATTCGCCTTTTTGCGGGTTTGGTTGAATTTTTTGCAGCGCTTGCCACAACCATTGCCCATCAAAACAATACACCCCCGGATTTAGCTCTTTAATCCGCAATTGTTCGGGGGTGCAGGCTACCTCTTCAACAATGGCTAATACATCGCCATTTGGCGCGTCGCCATTGCCGCTACGCACAATACGCCCAAAGCCACGCGGGTTGTCGTTCATCACGGTCAACATGGCAATGGGTGCTTGGCTTTCGGCCTGTAATGCACTCAATTTGCGAAAAGTTTCGGCGCGGGTGAGCGGCATATCGGCATAACATACGATCACCTGATGCGGAAAATCGGCCAGCCGCTCAAAGGCTTCACGGGCCACCATCACGGCGTGACCTGTGCCGAGCTGCGGCATTTGCATAACACAATCGGCGCGGTTGCCGACGGCAGCCCGCACCTGATCGGCCTCATGACCAATCACCACCACCGGCGCGATGGTCGAGACCTCGATCATGGTGCTGAGAATGTGATCGAGCATGGCTTTGCCCCCAACAGGGTGCAACACTTTGGCGAGTTTAGATTTCATGCGCGTGCCCTTGCCAGCAGCAAGAATGACCGCGCGGGTGGGAACCGATGTCGGTGCATCGGCGGGTTGAGTAGGATGCATTGCAAAAAAAAAGAGAATATTGCATTGAGAATGTAGAAACTAGTTCTGTATTCTCAATACAACATTCTCAATTCTTAATGTTAAGCTGACGCGGCTGGATTCGAACCAACGATAACCTGATTCAGAGTCAGGCGCCTTACCGCTTGGCCACGCGTCATCATTGTGTTTTATTTTACCATGTTGGCAAAGTGCCATTTTGCACAAACGGAGTGCCGACAGGAGGTCGGCGCTCCATAATCACTTACCCCGCTAAACGCCGCACCAATCCTTGCAAGGTGGCGCTGATGCGCTCGGGCGTATAACAGTTGCCATTACGCAACAGGCGAAACACGGCGGGTTGCAAGGGGGACAAGATGGCATCGGCCAGCATTGGCAAATCTTGGTCTGGCGCAACCTCATGGGCCGCCACTGCCCCGCGCAGCAAGCCCATTACCGTCATGTGCTGCCAAATATAGGGGGCGGGGCGGGTGCCGGGCGCAAAATAAATGCTTTGGCTGGCCTCGCACAACAGCGGGGTGTGCATTTCGTTAAAATGAATGAGGGCATCAAGAAACCATTGCAATTGCGCCAATTTTGCCGTGTGGTCTTGGGTCATGTGCCCCAACTGTGCCAACACCTGCGCTTGAAAAGTCGCCATCTGATGATCCATCAAGGCCAAACACAGCTCGCCTTTGTTGGCAAAGCGCCGGTAAAGGGTGCCCTGACCCACTTTGGCGGCCTTGCTAATGTCGGCCATATTAACGGCTGACACACCTTGCGCCGCAAAAAGCTGGGCCGCGGCGCTCAAAATACGCTCGCGGTTGGCCTGTGCGTCGCACCGCTCGTGGCGGGGCGGGTCAGGGTTTAAGATTGTCAATGTCAGGTCGTTCATGCCAAACAACTCTAGTGTACTCATAAATCGTCTTCCGGCAATGGCAAAAATTAAATCGCCCTTGCCCAATCAAAACTCTATTCAAATTCTCAGCTTTGTCTCTTGACAAACGGACATGTGTCCACTACAATGTTACCACAACAAGCGGACAAATGTCCAATTAATATCAATTTAGGAGAAATTTTTAAAATGTCTTGGAATATCGATCAATCACACAGCGGCATCAACTTTAGCGTAAAGCACATGATGATTTCGACCATGCGCGGTCAATTTACCGATTTGTCGGGCACATTTGAATTTGACGAGGCCAATCCCGCCGCCACCAGCGCCGATATCAAAATTGGGGCTGCCAGCATTCAAACCCGCGATGACAAGCGCGATGGGCATTTGAAGTCGCCGGATTTCTTGGATGTCGCCAATCACCCCTATATCACCTTCAAGAGCACCCGTGTTGAGGGTGTGAATGGCAATAATGCTACCTTGATTGGCGATCTCACCATTCGTGGCGTGAGCAAAGAAGTTGCGTTGGATGTGGAATATGCGGGTCAGCAAAAGGCCCCTTGGGGAACCACCAGCGCCGGTTTCACCGCCACCACCAAAATTAACCGCGAAGATTGGGGTTTGACTTGGAATGCCCCCTTGGAATTTGGCGGCGTTTTGGTCGGCAAAGAGATTAAGATTGAGATTGAACTCGAAGCGGTTAAGAGTTAGTCGGAACCCCAAAGGCGTAATGCCAAACGCACTATATGACCTTTGCAGGCAAGGGCAAAGGTCATATAGTGCGTTTGGCGAAAATTTGTTATGAATAACAAACCAAGTTTTAGCACAGTTCTAAAAACCGGGCTGATTGCAGGCGCAACGGCTGCGGTCGCTAATGCAGTCATTTGGGTGGTCGGGCAAGTGATTGGCGGCATGACATTGCCGATTGTATTGCCGATTGCGATTAGTTTAATCGGGGTTTTGATCGGCGGGTTAATCTATTTTGGGTTGTCGCGTTTCTTGGGCGCACGCGCCAACCTCGTTTTTACCATTATCAGTGTTCTCTTTTTAATCGTTTATGCCTTTGCACCCATTAGCGCCCTTAGCAGTGAACCCGCCCCGGGGATGGGCGTGTTTAACATGACTACGCTCATCGCCACCGAAATCATGCATCTTGTTGCTGGCGGCTTGGCTATTACACGCTATACTAAACTAATGCGTAATTAGGGCAAATTTTTAATTGCCAGCTACCGATTTCACTGCCTTAGCCAACGCAATCGCATTGGCTAAGATAGTGAAATCGGCCCCAACTTTTAATGACAACAGAACCCATTCACCCCCAAACCACCATTGGTCATGTGCATCTAAAAGTGTCGAATTTAGACCGCGCCATCAAGTTTTATACCGAAGTGCTGGGCTTTCAATTGATGCAAAAATATGGCCCACAAGCCGCGTTTGTGTCGGCGGGTGGCTATCATCATCATATTGGGCTAAACACGTGGGAGAGCCGTGGCGGGCCGCCGCCGCCGCGTGGCAGCACTGGGCTATATCACTTCGCCATTTTGTTGCCCAACCGCAAGGCATTGGCGCAAACGTTTAAGCGGCTGATTGACCACCATTGGCAAATTGACGGGGCCGCCGATCACGGGGTGAGTGAGGCCATTTATTTCCGCGACCCCGATCAAAATGGTATCGAGATTTACCGAGATCGCCCGCAGGCCGAGTGGCCGCTGAATGCCAAGGGCGAGCTTGAGATGACCTCGGCACAACTTGATTTTGAATCGTTGTTGGCTGAGTTAGCGCCAGCAGCATAAATCCCTGATAATACGCCCCTGATGACTCCCCTCCTCAGCGTGGCGATGCCAACCTACAAGCACGAAAAGTTCATCGCCCAAGCGGTGCAAAGTGCATTGATGCAACAAACCGATTTCGAGATCGAGATCGTGATCGGTGAAGATTGTGGCCCCGACCGCACCCGCGAGATCATTGTGGCGCTGCAACAGGCGCACCCAGACAAAATTCGCCTGTTGCTACATGAGCAAAATCAGGGGTTGTTGGGCAAAAACAACACTGTGCAAATTTTCAACGCTTGTCGCGGCAAATACATCGCCTTTCTCGAAGGCGATGATTATTGGACCGTGCCGTATAAATTGCAGTGCCAAGTCGATTATCTTGAGCAGCATTCCAACATCGTGGCATCGGCACATGATATTTGTGTGGTCGATGAAAATGGTGCGCAAACGGCAGCCAGTTATGCCCAACCCAATCACAAAACCAACATCACGTTGACCGATTTGTTGTGGGCCAATTGGGCCCCGTCAATGTCAACGGTGTTTCGGCGTGGGTTGTTTGGCGATTTTCCGGCCTGGTTTTATGAATTGCGTATGACCGACTGGCCATTGGCGATTTTGAATGCCCAATTCGGTGATATTCACTACATGCCTGAAGTGATGGCGGCTTATCGGGTGCATTCGGGCGGCATTTGGTCGCCCTTGGCCGCCAGCGAAACTGAATTGCAGCACCTCAAATTGCTCGACAAGGTGAATGAATACTTTGGCGGGCGCTATGCCGCGCTAATCGAGCGCATTAAACCCTTTCGTCACTACAACCTCGCCAAAATTTACGCTCGCAGTGGCAACCGCGCCCAAGCCCGCGCCCAAGCCGCCCAATGTTGGGCGGCTTGGCGTGCCGGTCATTTTGGGCTTGCCAATGCGCTGAAGGCGGGAATATTTGGATTAATGGTTAATGGTTAATGGTTAGTGTTTAATCATTAACCATTAACCATTAACCATTAACCATTAACTTTTTATCGCCTCGGCAACCCCACCAACTGCCGCACTTCTTTCATGGTAGTGCGGGTGATGACTTGGGCCTTTTCAGCGCCGTCACGCATCAGGCGTTTGACGGCATCGCGGTCGGCCAAAATCTCGGCGCGGCGTGTCCGCATCCCGCTGGTCAATTCGACAATGGCATCGGCAGCCGCATCTTTGAGCGGCGCATAGCGGCGGTTGCCGGTCGCATATTCGGCACGAAATGCCGCTTCGATGTCATTTTTGCCGCAAGCGCGTAACAGCCCCAGCAAGTTTTCAACCCCGTCGCTTAGTTTTTCGCTTGGTGCATCGCCTGTATCGGTCACAGCAGATCGCACTTTGCTGCGCACAGTTTTCTCATCTTCAAACAAGCCGATGTAGTGCTTTGGCCCATAACTCTTGCCCATCTTGCGGGCAGGGTCGGCTAACGACAACACTTTGGGCGTCTCGGTCGCAAGCACTTGTGGCTCGGGGAAAAACTCAGTTTTAAACTGGTTGTTGAAGCGATTGGCAATGGTGCGCGATAGTTCTAAATGTTGGGTTTGGTCTTTGCCCACCGGAACAAAATCAGCTCGATATACCAAGATATCAGCGGCTTGTAACACTGGGTAAGTAAACAAGCCAGCAGAAATAAAGGTATCGGGTTTGCTTTCAAGTTGCTCAGATTTCTCTTTAAATGACACTTGGCGCGTCAAATCGCCGTAGGCGCACACACAAGCAAAAATCCAATTTAACTCGGTATGTTCGGGAACCATCGATTGCACAAACAAAATGCTACGGTTGGGGTCGATGCCCGCCGCTAACAAATCGACAAACATCTGCTCGGTGTTTTTGCGCAATACGGCTGGGTCGTAGGGCATGCTCATGGCGTGCAAATCGACCACGCAATAGCGGCAGTCATAGTCATCTTGTAATTGAACCCAATTTTTAACGGCCCCAAAATAGTTGCCAATGTGCATTTCGCCGGTCGGCTGAATGCCTGAAAGTATCGTTTTTCTTGTCATGTTGTAATGGTTAAATAAAAAAACGGCCCGTCCTCGCGGCATGATTTTCATCGTGCTGCAGAGGACGAGCCGTTTACTCGCGGTGCCACCTCTGTTGGCGCATATCGCTTTATGGCAACTGCACCCAACTCAATTTCAGCCAATCACGGGGCTGATCCGCATTTGCTCGACGAAGTCCATTTCATTTACACCGCCATTGGCTCGCACCGTTACGCCAACTCTCTGAAAAGCGGATATGCAAATTACTTCATTCGCGTCATTGCAAATGTATTTGATTGTATTTTACCTGAGCCATGAGCCTTGAGCCGTGAGCCTTGAGCCTTGAGCCGTGAGCCGTGAGTCATGAGTCGTGACTCAAAGCTCATGGCTCAAAGCTCATGGCTCAAAGCTCATGGCTCAAAGCTCACGGCTCACGACTCATAGCCCTAACCACATCGTATGAATCAGCGGCACAAAACCTTGCTTGGCAAAAAAACGCTGGGCGCGGGTATTAAAGGCATGAACCCCCAGCGCCATATTTGCCCCTTGCTGCTTTGCCAAGGCTTTTGCTGCCGCCATTAACGCCTCACCAACCCCTTGCCGAAAATAATCTGGATGCACCGAAATATGATTGATATATAAGCGTTTGCACGCAAATAATTCTGCACTTTCGGATGAATCGCGGCGCTGCGCCCATAGATAGCCAATCACCCCCGCGGTTGCTAGCACATCCGTTTTTGGGGCTTCTGCCACAAAAATGCTTTGGCTTGAATCGAGCAACACCGAGCTAAATTCTCGCTCGCGGGCAGCGGCATAATCTGCACCAACCGGCGGTTTAAAAAACCAAGGCTCTGCCTCAGCATGTAACGCCTGCACATGGGCATTTAGCGCCGCCAATGCCGTCACATCAGTTTGGGTTGCCGTGCGAACCAACATAATTAATGGTCAATGGTTAGTGGTTAATGATCAATGGTTAATGGTCAATGGTCAATGATGAATGCGGGTAAGTGCCATTAACCATTAACCATTAACCATTAACCATTAAATTAGAGTGTTTTGTCTATTGCCTCGGCAATGCGGCGGGTTTGGCGTATTAGCTCGGCAAATTGCTTGGGATTGAGCGTTTGAGCGCCGTCCGACATCGCATTCTTGGGGTCAGGGTGAACCTCAAGGATGATGGCATCGGCCCCAGCAGCAACGGCGGCGCGGGTAGCAGCCAGCACATAATCGCTCTTGCCAGTGGCATGGCTGGGGTCAACCACCATCGGCAAATGGCTTAATTGCTTGAGCACCGGCACGGCGTTGATATCGAGGGTGTTGCGGGTATATTTCTCGAAGGTGCGAATACCGCGCTCACACAACATCACGTTGTAATTGCCGCCCGCCATGATGTATTCGGCGGCCATCAGCAATTCCTCCATCGTGGCGCTCAGCCCACGCTTGAGCAACACCGGCTTATTCACCACACCCACTGCATTCAATAATGGGAAATTTTGCATATTGCGAGCGCCAATTTGCAACACATCGGCATAGCGGCACACCAAGTCCACCTGTTCCGGGGCCATCACCTCGGTCACAATCGGCAAGCCGGTCTGCTCACGCGCCTCGGCTAACCATTGCAAACCCCTTTCGCCATGCCCCTGAAATGAATAAGGCGACGAGCGCGGCTTGAAGGCCCCGCCCCGCAAGGCATGTGCGCCAATTTCTTTGACCATGTGGGCGCACTCTAAAATGCTTTCGCGGCTCTCGACTGAACACGGCCCTGCCATAATGGTGATGTGTCCATTGCCCCCTACCTTCACCGCGTGGCCATTTACGCCGATATTTACCGCGCTATCCTCTTTCTTAAAATCACGGCTAGCAAGTTTGAATGGTTTCAAAATAGCATGGACTGTATCTACCCCCGCCATACTTTCAAACACTTCTTGATCAATCGGGCGTTCATCGCCGACCACTGCAATCACAGTACGCTCTTCGCCCACAATCGGGTGGGGGGTCAGGCCAAGTTTGCGCACTCGGTCAATCACTGCATCAACGGTGTCTTGCCCAGCGTGGGCCTTCATTGTAATAACCATATCTTTCGTTTCTTCCTTTTGTTTTTTTTGTTGAATTTGAGCTAATTGCTTTACTAAACCTCGCATTGTGTGTCCTTGTGCTTGTGTTGCCGTCCTCATCGATTAATTGGGTCAGCGCCCGATGAGGACTGCAAGCGCAAGACATGGACAACAGACAAAATAAAACGAGGGCGCAGAGATTACTCTCTGCACCCTCGTTAAACTTGCTTGCGTCTGATTTATGTCTTTCGCGTGCTTGTCACCTAGTTAGCTAAAAGTAAACTCGCTTTACGGTAGGTAAAGTAGTTAAACCAAAAATAGCTAAAGTAGGCAAAAAAGCGCATGAAATTAAGTGGCTAGATAATAACGAAGATTGGCGTAAATGTCAAGGGGTAAATTGCCTCCTTAAAAACCCAAAAAGTAAAAAATGTAAAATTGGGACTTCGTTATTTAATCATAAATTATTTTCAAATGTCTACGCTCTTACCTGCCGCTGCACAACGTGTGCAAGAAGCACTCTCTACTCTCAATATAGCGACTCGTGTTGTTGAATTTCCACAAGGCACACGCACCGCAGCCGACGCGGCGCAAGCTATTGGCTGTACTGTGGCACAAATTGCAAAATCCATTATTTTTAAGGGAGCGACGTCGGGCAAAGGTATTTTGGTGATTACCAGCGGTGCTAACCGCGTGAATGAGAAAAACATTGCACAACACATCGGCGAAGCCATTGGCAAAGCCGATGCTGATTTTGTGCGTGCCAAAACCGGCTTTGTCATCGGCGGGGTTCCGCCTTTGGCACATGCCGAGCCATTGATCACGTTATTTGACGAAGATCTATGGCAATTTGATGAAATTTGGGCGGCAGCAGGTACGCCCAGCGCAGTTTTTCGGCTTACGCCAGCTGATTTATTGCGTATGGGTAATGGACGAAAAGTAAATGTGAAATAAATATATACTCCGCACGGGTAAAAATTGCGGAATGCCGAATTTACTATCCCTCCTCAATGGGCCAGATTACTGGCCTACGCTTGAGAAGGGATAGTAAATTCGGCGAAAACCTCAGTTTGAGGCCGTGCTCAGTATAAATTACGAGTTTTTATAATTCGTAATTCGTAATTTGTAATTCGTAATTAATAAAAGGAGAATTGAATGGCAAAAGGACGACGAGCAGATTGGAAACCGGGTGCAGCAATGGGCGGCGGTGGTTTGGGTGGCGGGCAGGGCGACATGATGGCCCGTGTGCGCAAAATGCAAGATGATATGAAAGTGACCCAAGCGGAACTAGAAAACGAATTGGTTAATGTCACTTCAGCCGGTGGCGCTATTACCATCACCATCAGCGGGCATCAACGGGTGCAAAGCATTAGTGTTGACCCAAGCTTGGTTGACCCTAACGATGTCGGGATGTTGGAAGATGCATTGGTTGCCGCCGTAAACGAGGCAATTGTCAAATCGCAAGAACATGCCTCGCAGCGCTTAGAAAGCATTACAGGCGGAATGCAATTACCGGGGTTGATGTAATAGGGATTGGGGATTAAGGATAAGTCACGAGTCATGACTCGTGACTTATGACTTATGAACAATCTCCAATCCCTAATCCCTTAATCCGCATTCTCCCCATCCTCTCATGAATAAAACCAGCAGCCTCCCACCTTCGGTTGCGCGGCTGATTGACGCATTTGCGCAATTGCCCGGCATCGGCCCCAAGTCAGCTTCGCGGTTGGCCTATCATTTGCTACGCGCCCCGCTCGAACATTCGATGATGTTGGCCGACGCCTTGCGCGATCTTAAAGTACGCACCAAATTATGTTCGCGTTGCTACAACATCACCGAAAGTGACCCATGCGAAATTTGCATGGATGAAAAACGTGATCAAGGCCTCATTTGTGTGGTCGAAGAGCCATTAGACGTGTCGGCTATAGAACGGGTGCGCAGTTTTAATGGGGTGTTTCATGTGCTGCATGGGGTTATTTCGCCAATGAATGGCTTGGGGCCAGATGATCTTAAAATCAACGAACTGATTGCCCGTATTGCAAAACAGGCTACCGGCAACGACCCAGTGCGCGAAATTATTTTAGCCACTAACCCAACGCTTGAGGGGGAAAATACCGCAGCCTTTATACAACGCAAACTCGCCGCCAGCAAAGTATCGGTCAGTCGTTTGGCGCGCGGTCTGCCTGTTGGCGGCGACCTCGAATACGCCGACGAAGTTACCCTTAGCCGCGCTCTTGAAGGGCGGCAACAGCTAAGATAAAAGTGGGAAGTGCTAAGTGCTAAGTATCAAGTTCAGAATTGACATTTAGCACTTAGCACTTCCCACTTAGCACTTTCCATCTTGCATTTCCACAAATACCACGCCCTCGGCAACGATTATTTGGTGATTGATGAAGATCAATTGACACAGGCGCTAACGCCAGCGCTGGTGCAACGCATTTGTGACCGTCATCGCGGGGCCGGGTCAGATGGCATTTTGCTGGCTGAGGCAATGCAGAATGACAGCATCAAACTGCGTATTTATAACCCCGATGGCAGCGAGGCCGAGAAGAGCGGGAATGGCTTGCGCATCTTTTCGCGTTATTTGTGGGATGTCAAACGGGTTGGCGATGCACCCTTTTTTGTGCAAACTGCTGGCGGGCGCGTGAACTGCCAAGTATTTGAAAATGGTCGCCAAGTGCGTGTCGAGATGGGGCAGGTCTCATTTAAGTGCCAAGATATCCCTGTGGCCTTACCCAATGTAACCGAAGTATTGCAGCAATTGCTTCACATCGACGACCTGACGATCACATTTTCGGCAGCCACAATTGGCAACCCACATTGCGTCATTTTTGTCGATCAATTCGATCAACTTGATCTTGCCGTTAAAAACATCTGCAATATTCATACCCTCGGCCCACGAATCGAACACCACCCGTTATTTCCACGGCGCACCAATGTGCAATTTGCCAAAATATTGGGGCGAAACCGGCTATCGATTGATATTTGGGAACGTGGCGCGGGCTATACCTTGGCATCGGGCAGCAGTTCATGTGCGGCGGCGGCGGTGGCGCATCGCCTTGGTTATTGTGATGCCGACTTGGTTGTTGTTATGCCGGGCGGTGAGTTGCACATCGAAATTTCACCCGATAATCACATCCGCATGACCGGCCCCGTTACTTATGTGGGGGAAATTTGGTTGGCTGTGGAGGCACTCACCGTATTTTCTCAATAAATTTTGGTCGAACTCATTAGATGGCCTGTGATGGCATGGGCCAAGCCCATGCCCGCACCGGCCATCTAATGAGTTCGCCATTGCCCTTTAAGTATTGAGAAGATACATGAAAAACAAAAAAGCCCGCCGTTGTAAAACAACGGCGGGCTTTCTATATTTTCATTAGGCGATTCGAACGTTGATGGCGTTCAAACCTTTTTTACCCTGCTGAGTGTCGAAAGTGACGGAGTCATTTTCCTTGATCTGATCAATCAAACCTGTGACATGCACAAAGATCTCTTCATTGTTGGCAATATTTTTGATGAAGCCAAACCCTTTCGAGTCATTGAAAAATTTTACGGTTCCTTTATTCATTTGAAATTTCCTTTACTAACTTTGCTTCGGGCGTAAATAACGCCGTCAGGCTTTTTCTGTCGGACTATAAAACAACACTAGATAAATCCGACTTCGTTTTTATGCGGAGCGTATTTTTTCATGGCCCGGCTACATCGGTGCCAAATGATATAGCCTAGTAACAGTGCACGAACTTATTTGTGCAGGATAGAATTATAACCAAATTAATAAGCGAATTAAATAAGTGAATGATAAGTGTCGCATAAGTAAAATTTTTCCTGGCGATATTGAGACTTTAGCTTAAAAATGTTTAATTGGCTTCAATATAGTTGTCTAGGTAAATCTTTTCTGAAAATGTGATATGCCGATTTCACTATATCCCTGCCAAGCGTAGCTTGGCAGGGATATAGTGAAATCG
>CAZLOF010000033.1:13142-15469 GCA_964560745.1 uncultured Thermoflexus sp. | reverse complement strand
GTCATAAACAATCATTTTGACTCGTGACTCGTGATAATTCTTCATTCTTCATCCTTCATTCTTCATCCTTCATTCTTCATTCTTTATCCTTATCCTCTAACCATCGCCAATAGCCGCCCAAGCACAACCTCACCATCGGCGCGGAGGCCGTTGTGTTCGTATTCATTGGTCACCCAAATTTTTAAACCATTGATGCTCTGGGCGGTTTCTTCAGAAAAGGCACGCTCAACATACATATCGTCATAATAGACGGAGGCAGCGCATGGCACACGATTCTGGCGCAACACTTCAGGAGCATATAGCATCGGCCAACCATCATAATCGGCTAAAATATGCGCGGCTTCTTTTAGCGGGCGCAACCCAATATATTCGTCAAATTGCCAAGGGTAAATCATTTCGCCGGTGAAATAAACGGGTTGCCCAGTCTGTGGCTCAAATTCGGCGTATTCGGCGCGAATGCGCTCAGCCGACCAACGCGACGCAGTGCCTTGGCAATAAATCGCCTCATGCAAAATGGCAAAGATAGGGTTGGTGTCAAAATGTTGCGTATTTTCAACTTCGCGCAAGAAAATATGATTTAACTCAGGGCCATTGTGCCCAGACACAAAGGCTTGTTCGAGCAAATAATGCAACTGCTCGAACCCATCACCCGCCCCCAACATTAAGCCAAGTTGCTGAAAACGCCGCGTTGAAAGCACCCCACCGATAGGCAAAAGCACCTCATGCTGTTGTAAATGGCGCACAATCTCGTGCACACGCGCAATATCATCGGGGTAGCGCTGATAATAACGTTGGTTTTTGCCGATAACGCGCCGATAGGTGGCGCGATAAACGTCATCGGCGTGACGTGTTAGCGAAGGCAACCCCCCCGTAATAATGGCTTCTCGCAGGGCCGACGAAGCCACCGATAAATAATGGGTAATGATGAAGCCGCCATAACTTTGGCCTAACACACTCCATTGCTCGTTTTCACCGAGCAACTCGTGCCGAATATGCTCGGCATCGCGCACGATGGCATCGGCGCGAAAATGTTTTAAATAATTGGCCATCTCTTGGGCCGAGAGATGCGCTAAGGTTTGAGCGGTAACGGGGGTGCTACGGCCTGTGCCGCGTTGATCGAGCAGCAAAACACGATAATCTTGCAGCGCTCGCTTTAGCCAGCCGCTATTGCTGCTTGGGCGCGGTGCCGCCGATCCCGGTCCGCCTTGAAAAAATACCAGCCATGGCAAAGCCTTTGGGTTGTTGGCGTAGCGCGGCGACACAGCCTCGCGGGCAAATATCTCGATTTTTGCGCCATTAGGTTGTGTATGGTCAAGGGGCACAGTAAAAACATGATCTGTTAGTACAAGGCCCGGAAGTTGGTGAGTGGTTATTTTCATAAATTGAGAAGGTTGTATAAAAAGCATCGCTTTGCTGTATCATTCACGCAGTTGCTTATTCTTGACATTGTTTCACCCACCCAATATACACCTCAATTTTTTGCTATTTATGACAAAACGCCGCTTTTATGTCACATTATTTTTTGCCTTGCTCACCGCCTATTTTTCGGTTGGCACCTATCGCAATTGGCCGTATAAGATCGAGAGCGATGGCAAATATTATTATCAATACCTTGTTTCGGCGTTTTTTGATGGCGATCTCGATTTTACGAATAATTATCTAACGGTGGCCTATGAATGGATGCGCTTGCCGATCGATCATTACGGCAATCACAAGGCCATTCACCCCATTACCCAGCATGCTGCCAATGTCTTTACGGTTGGCCCAGCCATTTTGTGGGCGCCCTTTATGGGCGTGGCTTATGGCTTGGGCTGGTTGATCAATCTCATCATGCCCAAAAGCATTGACCTAAACCCTTGGGGGCTATATTTGCAATATGGGGTGATGACGGCGGCGGTTGTTTATGCGGTGTTGGCCTTGCGCGGTATCGAGGCCTTGTTGCGGCAAGTGCAGCCCAACTTCAGCACCGCCGCCATTCGTGTGGCCCAATGCCTCATTTTGCTGGCCTCGCCTATGTTGTATTACAGCATTTTCGAGGTGTCGATGAGCCATATTTATGATTTGTTTACTTTGGTCGTTTATTTATGGTTGTGGTTTGGGGCAATCAACACCCCGCAGCCACGTTGGCGTATGGCGGCATTGGGGCTATTTGGCGGGCTGCAAATTTTGGTGCGCACCCAAAATATCTTGATTATGGCGGTGTTGTCAATCATGCTGATGTTTGCATGGTGGCGGCAGGCGCGGCAGGCCAATCGCCCCATTCGCACTCTAATCATCCCAGCCGGTATTTACCTTGCTACCTTAGCCATCGCGGCCTCACCTTGGCC
>CAZLOF010000033.1:10412-13132 GCA_964560745.1 uncultured Thermoflexus sp. | reverse complement strand
GGTGAGGGGGTTATTAATCTTGCAAATGCCCATGGGTTGGGGGTGTTGTTCTCGATGCGAAATGGGTTATTCAGCCATCATCCGGTATTATTGTTAGGGCTAGTTGGGTTTGGGCATTTTGCTTGGCGCAATTGGTATCGGGCCAATGCCCGCTTGCTTTGCTTGGCCTT
This sequence comes from uncultured Thermoflexus sp., assembly GCA_964560745.1. GTDB lineage: Bacteria > Chloroflexota > Anaerolineae > J036 > Brachytrichaceae > AQU-03. The sequence continues at coordinate 12,962 of CAZLOF010000033.1, read as the reverse complement.
GGCGCTTATTTTTGTCATTCAAACCTATACCAATTCAATTGTGCTTGATTGGTGGGGTGGGCACTCGTTTGGGCAGCGGCGTTTGCTAGCGTGTTTGCCTCTGTTTGCCTTGGGCTTGGCGCATGGCGTTGACCTCGTGCGTGCCCATTCACAGCCTTGGTTTCGGTGGGTGTTGTTGCCTATCAGCGCGGTTGTGTGTGGATTAGGGGTGCTGTTGATGGAGGTGCATGTGCTATGGTGGAGTTATGACGAGCCACACAATATCGCCCGCTGGATGTTTCAATATGCCCCAGCCAAGATCGCCTCAAATGCTTCGAAACCTTGGGCCACTTATATTCCTATTGCCAACCCATTTGTCATTGGCTATCCGGTTCGTTTGGCGGGCGGCGAGCCTTATCAAGAAGTGGTTGTGCCAGTGCGGGCCGATTTACAAGCTGGCAAAACCTATGTGCTCGACATTGAATATGCCACCACCGGCAACGCCAAGCCGGTGATGGCCCTCGTGCCCAAACCCAAAAACCCGCACACCCCGCGCAGCCAAGAAAATGGCGATGAGTTTCCGCTTAATGAAGCGTTGCGCCCGGAGGCTAATTATGTGCAAAAACGGCTTTATTTTAGCCCGCAGGTTGATGTACGCGAAGGTACGCTGCGGTTGCAAAATTGGTCAAATAATGGCGTGTGGGGCATTCAAAAAATGAGCTTGTCTGAGATGATTTTGCCTATTCCCGACCCGCCCAAACCTCCTGTGCCAACGCGGTTCTTGTTTTATTGATCTTGGTATCTTCCCAACAAAATGGGGCCAGTAAAATAAGTTTTTGTCGAAATCACGATATAGTTATCCAGAAAATTATTTTTCATAGGTTTTCGCCAATCTCACTATATCCCTGCCAAGCGCAGCTTGGCAGGGATATAGTGAGATTGGCATATCGCATTTTTATAAAAGATTTATCTGGATAACGATATGTGGTTTGTCTCTGCTAGACCAACTGACCCATATTGTCACAGAACTTTATGCCGCTGATAAAGTAAAGGCATAGCCTAAGTTGCTCGCTCTAATGCTCGCATTCGTGCGTCAAATTGATCTGCCGCATAAATCACAAATTCGCTGGGGTCGATGCCAAACGGAATATCATCGCCATACGGGGCAAAAATATCGCTGATGATCTCAAGCGCTAAGGGTAATAACGCATTCAGGGTGTCATCGACAATGCGGCGCAAATGAGGTTGCGCGGCAAGCAAACGCTGCAAGGCATAAATGCCATAGGCAATATGCCGCGCTTCGTCGCGCTGCACCAATTCAACCGCCCGCACCGTGCCGGGCATGAGGCCATGATCGTGCAGTGCACGTTTGTACCCGTGATAGCCTGTTTCGGCCAGCACCCCTTCGATGATCATGTGATAAGTGCAAAAGGCTGTGGTAAGCGCTTCGCTCGAATGGTCGGTTAGCACGCGGTTAAGCGCAATAGGCAATTGCTGTTCAAATAGATCGACATACGCGCCAGCAACTACCATGCCTGACCGAACCTGCGTTTGATCAAAATTAGCCCACCACCGCTCAAACCACTCAACGTGTTTGGCTTCTTCAAAAAGCTGAGCACACAAAAACATCTCATCGTGCATCGAAAACAAAGCTGGCTGATGTGCGTTTTGCACATTGCGAATGGCGATGAGGAGTGGGGCAAGGTCATGCGTCACGGCTTGTTCGCCGCCTAAAAATCGCTGTGACAAATCGAAAATAAGTTGATGCTCGCGTTCATTCAATCGTTCCCAATCGGTCAAATCTTGGGTCAGGTCAATGTGTTGTGGGTCCCAAGCCAAGGCTTTGGCTTTATGATAGAGCGAAAGGGGAAGTGACTCGTGCATAACAATCATGATACTGTAAAAATTTAGGGGTGCACCCAATTGGGCGGGTGTGGCAACCGCGCATACAACGCCCGAAGCGCATCGGCATCATGCGCAAACCAATCACATAACCAATGGTTGTAGTGCTGGGCCGCTTGTTCACGGGCCAGCCCATTGTGCAATACCCCATATGCCAAATGTCCAGCCATCATGCCCGACATTAATGCCCGCAACACCCCGCGTGACGAAGCTGGGTCTAACACGGCAGCGGCATCACCTACCAAGAAATAACCCAATCCGGCTGGGGTCTTCGCCATGCGCCAAGTCACATCGGCCCCCGCCTCACCCGCTGCAAGTGGGGGGGGCGTTGTTTGCCCTAATGGGTCTTGATTCAATTGAAGCCGAACCCACGCCTGACGATCTTGGGTAACTTGGGCTTGCCAATGCCAGCCCCCTTGACAAGCGGTAAAGGACGGGGCTGTGTGATGATTTTGGCACATGGCATCTTCGCACAGTGGTTGGGCTTGAGGCTTATACCCATAATGGGCGGTTAGGCGTGGTGAATAGACCAGCACCGGTATACCGAGTTGATGCGCAAGCCAGTGTCGCCCGCCCGATGCATCGATGACAAAATGGCTGTTGACCTCACCTAAATGGGTGCACACCCCCAATACATGTGACTGTTGTTGTTGATGGGCATCTTGAATT
>CAZLOF010000033.1:0-10402 GCA_964560745.1 uncultured Thermoflexus sp. | reverse complement strand
GCCTTACTCGGTTGCTGCACCTCAACCCGGTTTCGTTTCGCATGGTTTAACAAAATTGCGTCAAAAGTGGCCCGCCACGCCTGAAAACCGCGCCATTCCCCCGAATTGTCGGCCCCATATGGCTCAAATCGGCGTTCGCTGTCCCATTGCACCCATACACCTGCATGACGCACAAAATTGGCTGCAAGCACATCATTAAGAACTCCCAATTGTTTGAGAATGGGTTCTACCCCGGGATGTAGCGTTTCACCAACATGTGAACGCGGAAATGTCGCTTGCTCGAGCAACATGACCCGCAGCCCACGCTGGGCGCACGTAATGGCTGCCGCACACCCGCCGGGCCCACCGCCAATTACAATCACATCGTAAATCATGAATAAAAAAGAGACGCGCCACCGGCGCGTCTTTTCGTCTTGCCACATTAGACGCGCCACCGGCGTGCCTCTACTGTGAAACCTGCCATGCGCCATTGGCACGCCGTACTAAAATTTGTAGGGGGTCAACATACAGCGTCACCAACTCAAGAATTTGTACGCGCCGTTTGCGCGGTGCATTGGCTGGGGTGCTTTGAGCGCCATGTCGCACCATTTGCAAGCGATAAAACCGGCCTTGCAAGCGGATGCCGGTCTGGGTTTGGGCTTGCCGCAATTCTGGGTCGGTGCTATTGGGCACACGAAATGAAAATACGGCCCAAGCTGATTTTTGTTGTGGCGTGTTCGCCCCCAATGCGCGATATGCCCGCGCTGTTGCCAATACCCGCGACTCATATTCATTCACATCTACTGCGCCTGTCAGCGCAAGCGAAAACCGATTATTCAGGGCATTCTCAACATAGTCAGCATGGTCGATGGCATTATATTCGAGCATATTGCGATTGCCTACCCGCACCATACGCGGGCCAGCAATGCCATCCCAGGGTTGATTGCCGGTTTGCCCAATTTCATCATCGGTGAGCGGCGCAACCGTAAACCATGACGGCCCGTTCCATTGTGGCTCAAACGTGCGGGTGGCATCGGGGGCGACCGCAGGCCAAAAGGTGCTGAGCGCAGCACACAGTTTGCCATCTTCGGGGAATGGGCTGCCTAGCCCATAGGCCGCCAAATGCATGGTTTGATCGGCAGCACGGCTTAGGCTTACATCCCAGCCGGGTGCAAATACACCAGCAGCCCCATCGGGCAAATGAGTGTGGCGGCGGGTGGGGGGGCCAATGAGCGGCATTTGGGCGGCTGTTCCGTTTTGCAATTGTGACACAATTGCGGTTACGGTTTTGTCTTCGGCCCGAAAATTAGCGCCCGGAATTTGTAAATTGGGTGCGTGGCGGTCATCGGAAAGTGACAGCGGTTGTACCCGCCATAACCCTTGGCGCAAAGCGCTTGGCACCGATTGGTTGACCCAGTCTAACAACTCGCGTTGATCGGTGTTGGGGAAAAAATCGGGGGCCGTGACCAATGAATAGGCTGGCACGCGGCGCGGAATTTCAATAGCGAGTTCGGGGCATTGGGCATCGACCCAGCCATCGCCGGTGAAATCGACATAATGCCGTGCTTGATAACCGCCGGTTGACACGGCTTGAGCGACATTGGCGGCCTCATTTAGATTCATTTCGCTGCCGTCTGTATTTACACGATGACGCGCATGTACATATTCAGGGGCCAAACGGGCGCCGCGATCGGCGCTAATGCTAAAGCTCGATGATAATACCTCGCCGTTGGCTGGCACATTGTAAACAAGGGGTTTGCCTCGATATACAGCGGCTTCTACCATATGCGGATGAACTGTCGGCATGAGCAAGCCTGTGCCAAATTCGGGGTTAACCGCAAACATAGCGATGCCGTCATTAAACACAAACGGGGCTTGGCTGATATCTGGCTCACGCCACCCCGAATTTACCCCGCGTCGCCCCAATTCGATATGCACACGGCGTATTTTTTCGTTGATGTGTTGGGTGGTAAGGCTTAAATGGAGGTCTAGCCCGCGTATACATTCATTGCCAGAAAATAATTTATGCAGCGGAACCCAAAACAGTTGTGTGGCATCATTGGTCTGAGGGCGCATGACCCCTAAGCTAGGGTTATTTCCCATCATTTTGATGGCAATATAAGCGGCATAACGTGCCGGTAATACCCGCATCGCATTGGGTTGGTCATCGACAACACCCAAAAAACCACGATTGGCGGGCAAATATTGTGCGTTGGCCGTGCCAACTCGCGCAATGCCAGTGCGGGCAAAACACAAATCGGCATTGCGCCGATGTACCGTTTCGGCAGCTGGGCGATATTCATAGGCAAATACTGCAATCGCTAGCAATGCACCTTGGGCACGTGCACGCAAATCTGCCAAACTTGGGGCATTGAGCCCATAAATATAATTTTCAAGGATCTCAATTTCGGCAAGTGTCGGAAACCCGCCCAATTCGCGGCCATTGGTTTGACGGGTAACATTGGGGGATGCAAAGGCGTGATAGAGCAAACTGCGCTCAGGTCGGCCTGTTTCAATTGCTCGCACGCCCTCTGCTGCAAAATCTTCAAACCCCGGCAGCGTGCGATTAATGGTGAGTGGGGTGTTTAGGGCTGTAGCCAAAGCATTGGCAGTGATGTCTAAGCCATGTTGTAACATTAAATCGCGCCAGCCAAGTGGAGCTAAACGTTGCAAAATTGATTTTAATTGATCTATTAATGCCATTTAAAAAAACCTCCAACACAATATGTATACTCGATTTTATCCATGAAAATACAAATAGCAAGTGTTATTTTATGCATCAATATTTCACACAGGCTTTTAGGCGTGGTGTTACACTTTGCAAGGAAGGGTAAAAATTTAGTAAATGCCGGTTTTGCAATCTGGTTTCAAGCATAGCTTATAGCCAGATTACAAAATTGGCAAAAACGCATTTTTATTCTATTTTAGGTCTCTTCTCAATAAAACGGGGTGAATAAAACAAATTTTTGTCAAAACCTGTAAGAGTCAGGATGTTAGTGGAAGCGTAAAATGTCACTTTTGGCTAACATCTGTCATTTTGACCTTTACAAATTTTTGCCAGAATCACCATATGACCCTTGGGTGCAGGGGCAAAAGTCATATAGTGATTCCAACATCACATCTTTTGGGTTTACCCCGTTTTATTGAGAAAACACTATTTTGGATATAAAAGGAGAAAAATGTCAATATCTTTACAAAAAAAATATCCGCGATTGATTCATTTGTTTACCATTTGTGCATTAATCTTTGGCCCATTACAAGCTCAGTCGCGCAGTGTGACAGCGCATGAAACAGCGCCAACTGAGGCAGCACAGTTACTCATTGCCCCGAATGCAGCGTTGCATTTGCCAACCCTTAACCATACGGCGGCCCCACATGCCTGCGAAGAAGGAACCCAAAGCAGCGGCGCAAAATATCGCATTTGTATGCCTGCCGGCGCATGGAATAAAATTTTGGTGATGTATGCACATGGTTATGTGGCTTATAACGAGCCTATTGCAATTACAAGCGAAGCCGAGCAACTCGGCAAATATTTGAATGAGCAAGGTTATGCCTTTGCCGCTACCAGCTATAGTGTGAATGGCCTCGCCATTAAACAAGGCATTGCCGATGAGGTTGAGTTGGCGCAAATGTTTAAGGCCAGCAAAGGCAGCCCCAATAAAACGTATATTGTGGGGTTCTCTGAGGGCGGCCTCATTACCACCTTAGCCGTTGAACGAAACCCCGGCGTATTTGATGGTGGGCTGGCCATGTGTGGGCCAATCGGCGATTTTCATACCCAAACCAATCATTTTGGCGATTTTCGCGTGGTTTTCGACTATTTCTTTCCGGGGGTGATTGCTGGTACCGCGATTTCAATCCCACAATCCGAAATCGACACCTTTAACAGCCGCCAAAATGCCATTGCCACTACGCTGTTTTTACAGCCCGCAAAACGCCAACAATTGCTCGATGTCACCAAAGCGCCGATAGATTCAACCCCTAGCCAAGTGTTAAGCAGCACTGCTGCCACAATTGGTGGATTGCTTTTTTATAGCGTGTTTGCGACCAATGATGCGAGTAGCAAGCTCGGCGGGCAACCGTATACCAATGCCAATAAACAATATCAAGGCTCGACTAACGATAGTGACCTAAACGCAAAAGTGGCTCGCTACACCGCCGATGTCACCGCCACTACCGAGATCGATGCAAATTATCAAACCACTGGCAACCTGACCCGCCCTTTAGTGGTAATGCACACGACCGGTGATCCAATTGTGCCATTTGTGCATCAAACTTTATATCAAACCAAGGTAGCAAATGCAGGCAAAGGGAACTTCCTATCGGTGATTCCGGTTCAGCGTTATGGGCATTGTTCATTTACAGCCGAAGAAATTGCGGCTGGGTTGGCGCGTCTGGCAGGCACGACCGTGTTTTTGCCGCTCACGATCAATCAAGCCGTGACAAAACCGCTTCAATGATAAAAAAAACAAATTATTTAAGCCAAAAGCAGTCGCGCCCTTTCATTTTCATCAGTGCAATTGTTTGCATGGTGTCGGCCATTATGTTATGGCCCGGCCAAACACAATCGGTATCAAACGCCCCCAATGGCGAGTTAGCCATTAAAATAGCCGTTGGGGGGTATCACATGTGCGCCCTCACTGCCTCGGGGCGGGTGCTATGTTGGGGTGCGGCTGGTCGGTTGGGTGATGGCACTGCCGATGTCAATCGGGCCGAACCCGTTGCTGTGTTTGGGCTAGAGGGTGGCGATATCAAATCGATTGTGGCAGGCGATAGCCATACCTGCGTGTTAAAAAATGACGGCAAAGTATGGTGCTGGGGCTACAACAATTATGGGCAATTGGGCGATGGCAGCACTGAGCCGCGTTATGTGCCAAGTGAAGTGCGCCGCCTCAATGAGCCTATCGTTGCGATTTCCGCCGGGGCTGTTCATACCTGCGCCATTGGGCAATCGGGTATTGCCAAATGTTGGGGCCGCAACAAAAATGGCGAATTGGGCGACGGAACTCGTATTGACCGCAAATACCCAGTCGATGTGCAAGCCGACCCCAATTCACTCAGCAATATTGTCGGTGGAGATGGCATCACCTGCGCCATTGCAACCACCCGTGCGGTTAAATGTTGGGGCAAACTTGAGGGTGTCAATGAGAATTACGCTGGCATCAAAACCGCCCCCACCGAAATATTGGACATGGATGAACCCGCTTACGGGCTGGTGGTTGGGCGCACCCACGCCTGCGCATTGGTTTCAGATGGGCGGGTGCGCTGTTGGGGTGACAATAGCTTTGGGCAATTGGGCAACGGCGGGCAAAGTGTCATCAATGTGGTGCAAGTCGAAGGATTAACCGGCGCTCAATCCATTTATGCCGGTCATGGCCAAAATTGCACCATCATGCCCGATGGCACAGCCAAATGTTGGGGCATGAATATGAGCGGACAATTGGGCAATGGCAATCCAGTCGCTTACAACATCCCCCAAGACGTGGTGGGGTTAACTGGCAAAGTGGTGCAAATGGGAATTGGGCGCTATGTCACCTCTGCCCTCGACCAAAATAGCTCAGAGGTTTTTTACGGCGGTTTTGCCTGTGCCTTATATGTAAATGGTCGCATACAATGTTGGGGCAATAACACCTTTGGTCAATTGGGCAATGGCACTTTTGAGAAAACCCTATCTCCGGTTACTGTCGTCGGTTTTGAAGGCGGTAACATCATCTTGACCCCAAATGCTGGCCCGCCCACATCAACCCCAGTGCCTACCTCGCCGCCAACCCCCACTGCTACGCCTTTGCCAACCCCAACACCCCGTATTGGCACAGTTTATGTGCCACTCAACATGGCACAAGCCGATGATACCCGTGGCTTTTTTGTTGGCCCGAACGAAGTTGAACCCAATGACGGATTTGACCAAGCCAATGGCCCGTTAATAACAGGTTTAGATTATTATGGTTTGGCAAATGATGCCAGAGACATCTTTTATATCGACCCAACCCAAGCCGGTGAAATTATCGTTACCATCAGCGACAACCAATGCCCGGCATTTCGCGTGCAGTTGTTAGCGGCCAATAGCCTTGTTTTGGCTGATGATCGCCTAACTCGTGGCTATATTAGCTATATAGCCGGTGCTTCTGGGCGATATTACATTGCTGTTGCCAATGGTACCGCTTGTAATCAACGCGCACCCTATCAAATTAAAGCAACTTATCGTTAATATAGATATAGTTATCCAGAAGATTCGCCGATTTCACTATATCCCTGCCAAGCGTAGCTTGGCAGGGATATAGTGAAATCGGCAAGTGACATTGGCAAAAAACTTAATTAATACTCATGTGGAATATAAAAAACGATCAAGCCTTAAATTTCATACATGTTAAAATATCCTGTTTCAAGCTAGCGTATTTATCTGCACCTTTGAGCGGAGATACGCGGTACGAATTAGCAACAACCATAAAAAGGATTAATAAAAAAATGGCATTAGACAAAGGCAAGAAAGCCGAGACAGTCGAAAAATATGCGACTTCGCCCGGCGATAACGGATCGTCAGAAGTGCAAATTGCACTTTTGACCCAAAGCATCATCTCAGTAAACGATCATTTGCGCACACACAAAGGTGATAATCATGCGCGTTACGGTTTGGTCAAAATGGTAGGCCGCCGTCGTTCACTACTCAAGTATTTGAGCCGTAGCAACCCAGCTTCATACCGTGAATTGTTGATTAAGTTAGGGCTACGCAAGTAACAAAATTACGAATTGCAAATTACGAATTTTTTATCGATAACAAAAATTTGTAATTTGTAATTTGTAAATATCCTTTTAATAATCAGGGGTAATCTAAAAAAATGCAAAGCCAAAATCACTCTCCCTGTCCATCCAACGGGAATGCAGGAATAGTGATTTCGGCAAAACCTTGTTTTACCCCTCATGATTAAGAAGATACATTTGTAAATAATCGGTAATTTATGTGGAGTGAGCGGTAGATGTTAGAGGTCAGCCCATTTTCAGGCGACGAAAGTGGGTTGACCTCTAACCTCTAACTCACTCCCCCATCATCAACGGCTGGATATTAGCCGCTAACGTATGGTCATGTGTGACCATATGTTCATTTTCAATCGCTATTTGCGAGCAATAAATCATGTCTGAAAACTATAAAACAGAGGTATTACCTCCCAACAAGCCCGAAAACCACGTTTATAAGGCCAATGTTGGTAACACTGAATTAACAATCGAAACGGGGCGTTTGGCCCAATTGGCCGGTGGCGCTGTCACCCTGCGTATGGGCGACACAATGGTCTTGGCGACGGCCACGATGGCAAAACAAGTGCGGGCTGGCATCGACTTTTTTCCATTAAGTGTTGATTACGAAGAGCGTATTTATGCTGCGGGTCGGGTCCCCGGCTCATTTCATCGCCGCGAAGGCCGCCCAAACGAAGCGGGTATTCTCATTTGTCGTTTGGTTGATCGTCCCATGCGCCCCCTTTTCCCCGATGATTTGCGTAATGATGTGCAGATTATCGTGACGGCCTTGTCGCATGATCAAATTAATGACATCGACATGCTTTCGATTAATGCGGCCTCAGCCGCGCTCATCATCAGCGATGTGCCTTTTACCAACCCAGTCGGCGCATGCCGCATCGGTTTAATCAATGGCGAATTGGTGGTCAACCCCACTATCCCAGAAATGGCTTATAGCGACCTCGATTTGCGCGTGGCTGGCACTAGCGATGCTATTGTGATGGTAGAGTGTGGCGCGAATGAAGTAGATGAAGCAACAATGGTGCGTGCCCTCAAACTGGCGCACGAATCGGTGCAAGAATTCATTTCGGTGCAAGAAACCATGCGTGCCGAGATCGGCAAAGCCAAGTCAGACTACAAGAAATTTGGCACCAATGTCGAATTCAATCAAAAAGTGCGCGATGCCATTGGCAGCCGTATGCAAGAGACGATTGACAAGGAATTGGAAAAGACCGAGCGCAGCGCCGTGATTGATGCGCTCGAAGATGAAGTGATGGCCCAAATGCAATCGATTGGCGATGTAAACGCCGATGAATTGCATGCTGTCATTAAAGGCATGACCAGTGATGCCGTGCGCACCCGCATTTTGCGGGATGGTGTGCGACCCGATGGCCGCAACCCCAAGCAAATTCGCGCTATTTGGTGTGAAGTTGGCGATCATCTATCACCCCGCGCCCACGGCGTAGGTCTATTTACGCGTGGCGAAACCCAAATTCTCAGCGTGGCAACGGTTGGCACAGGCATGGATGCGCAATTGCTCGATGGTCTTTACCCACAACGCGAAAAACGCTATATGCACCATTACAACTTCCCCCCCTATAGTACGGGCGAAGCCAAAGTGTTGCGCGGCAGCAGCCGCCGCGAGATCGGGCACGGGGCCTTGGCTGAACGGGCCTTGGTGCCAGTTTTGCCCAGCAAAGATGAATTCCCCTATGTCATTCGCGTGGTCAGCGAGGCTTTATCATCAAACGGTAGCACCTCAATGGGCAGCGTTTGTGGCAGCACTATGGCGCTGATGGATGCGGGTGTGCCAATCAAAGCCCCTGTGGCTGGCATTGCGATGGGTCTTATCACCGGCGCAGGTGGCTTGAACGACGGTTATCGCATTTTGAGCGATATTCAAGGCCTCGAAGATCATATCGGCGATATGGACTTTAAGGTTGCCGGAACGAGCAAGGGCATTACGGCCTTGCAGATGGATATCAAAATTGCCGGTTTGACGACGGCAGTATTAGAAGAAGCCTTATCTCAAGCCAAAGAAGGCCGTCAGGCGATTATGGATCGCTTGCTCGAAACCATTGACCAACCCCGCGCCGACCTGAAACCCCACGCCCCCCGCATGATGGTGATTAAGGTTGACCCCTCGAAGATCGGGGCCATCATTGGCCCGGGTGGCAAGAACATTCGCGGGATTCAAGATGAAACTGGCGTGAAGATTGATATTGAAGATGATGGGCGCGTGTTCATTGCTTCGGCTGATGGCATTGCCGCTGCCCGCGCTCGCCAGATGATCGAAGGCATGACCGGCAGCGTTGAGCTTGGCGCAATTTACACGGGCAAAGTGGTGCGTGTGACCGACTTCGGGGCCTTTGTCGAGATTATGCCCAAGACCGACGGCATGGTGCATATTTCACAATTGGCCTCTGAGCCAGTGCGAGCAGTTGAAGATGTGGTACGTATGGGCCAAGAGGTCACGGTGATGGTGATTGGCAGCGACAATGGCAAGATTCGCCTCAGCCGCAAGGCTGTGCTTGAGGGCATGACCTTGGCCGAAGCCCAAGATGCCGACCGCAACGGCGGGCGTCGCCCACCCGGTGGCGGTGATCGTGGTGGTGACCGCGGTGGCGATCGCGGCGGACGTGGCTTTGATCGCGGTGGCGACCGCGGCGGTGATCGTGGCGGACGCAGTTTTGATCGCGGTGGCGACCGCGGTGGAGATCGTAGCAGTGATCGCGGCGGTGAACGCCGCCCCTATCCACCTCGCCGTGACAGCGGCGACCGGCGCTAACTAAATAATTACGAATTACGAATTACGAATTGGCCCTCGCCACTTTCGTAATTCGTAATTCGTAATTCGTAATTCCCATGCCCCATCTATTCAAAATCAGCGGCAGTGATCTTGATAACCCAGCCTTTAGTGCGCGGTTTGCAAGCGGGATAGCGGCAGCGGCCAAGGCCGGCCAAGCCCCGATTGTGGTGCATGGCGGTGGCAAAGAGCTGACCGAGTTATTGACCACGTTTAAGATTGAAACGCGCTTTGTGGATGGTTTGCGCGTGACGTTTGGCCCAGCACGTGACGCAGCACTGATGGTGCTGAGCGGCTTGACGAATAAACGCCTGACCGCCGCCATCATCGCGGCGGGGGCCGATGCCATTGGCCTGAGCGGTATTGATGGCGGGTTGGTGCGGGTTGAAGCAATGAACCCCGACTTGGGCTTTGTGGGTAAGCCAGTGCGCGCCCGCAGCGAATTGTTGACAAACCTCGTATCACAAGGCTTTGTGCCGGTCATCAACCCGATGTCGTTGGGGCTGGATGGCGAGATTTACAACGTCAACGCCGACCATGTGGCGGGGGCCTTGGCTGTGGCGATGGATGCCGAGATGCTGACGTTTGTAACCAATGTGCCGGGCGTGCTAGACGGCCAGATGCAACTCATCCCCACACTCACCGCTGCTCAAACCAATGCCCTGATCGCCAACGGCGTCATCAGCGGCGGCATGATCCCCAAGGTGAAGACGGCGCTTGAGGCGCTGGCGGCGGGGGTGAAGCAGGTGCGCATCACCAATTTAGATGGGTTGGCAGGGGGCGGCACGGTGTTTGGGTAGGGGGCTGTATGCGTGGCTTGACGCACTTGGTCGAGTTGTTTTGATGGCGGTTTAATATTTGTTGGGGTGGGATGGGCATGACCTATAG
>CAZLOF010000032.1:12182-15763 GCA_964560745.1 uncultured Thermoflexus sp. | reverse complement strand
GTATAACCACGCGCCACGCCATTCTCAGCACAAAATTGGGCAACCCTTGCGCGGTCAATATCCACCGCAGCCACCAATTCAACTTGTTGGCCTTGCTCACGCAGCCCACGCACATGTGACCCAGAAATGCCGCCAGTCCCAATAATTGCAACAGGAATTTTCATATTTTTAGCAGAATAATTTTCTCTTTGTTGGTTTGTGGATTGGTTTAGTAGTTGACTTGTGAGTCAACTAATAAACCAATCCACTACTAACCCCCAATGGTCGCCTCAATGGCCTTAATCGCCGCGATTTCACGCGGCAAATGCACTTCTGGCGCGTTATCGGCAGGGTCAGCCCAAAAATTGCTGATCCATTCACCGCTAATAAACCCGTCATAATTCATGCCGCGCAACAATTGCAATACCCGTTTATGGTCATATGCGCCTTGCCCAATCGGCAAAAACACCAACTTATCGGCATCCATCGTACCATCGTGAAAATGCACATGCCGAATAAAGGGCTTGACCGCGCCAAAAGCCTCATCGACGCTCACTTTTGCCACGCGGCTGGTATGCTGATAATCCCAGTTACACATCAAGTTCGGGTGGCTCACCCGCCACAAAATTTCGGCCACGTGATGTGGATCACACCACGCATCATGCGTCTCTAACACCAACGTCACTTGCTTTTTAGCCGCCACCTCGGCCAAACGCCCAAGATTGGTAATAACCGAGGCCATTGCCTGCGCACGAGTGATCGTGTTTGGGAACATGCCGCCAAACACCCGCACATACGGCGAGCCAAGGTCATGGGCGATGTTGATCGCGGTGGTCACTTCTTCATCGGCCAATTTGGCGGTGGCTGAATCTGAGGTTTTTGCGCCAGTACTGATGCAGCAAATGGCGATGCCGCTGGCCTCAGCCTTGTGTCGGGCTTGGGCACGGTCATCGGCGCTGGTATTGCCATCAATGTTAAATTTGTGGCCCCAACCCACCCGCAATTCAACACCGGCATAACCATATTGTGCCGCGCCAGCCAACATTTGTTCAAATGTCCATTGGGGGCACGAGGAAGACATAAATGCGTATTTCATTTTAAATTTTATTTAGAGGAGCAGGGTAGCAGAGTTGCAGGTAGCAAAGTGGCAAGTTGCAGGTTACAACCTTGTTACTTGCTACTTTGCCACTTGCAACCCTGCTACCCTGCCACTTTGCAACTTTCTCCACTTTCAGCACTAGCATAGATGGCATCAAACATACTTTGAATGATGAGCGATTTTTCGAGCGGCGTGGTTGGGGCGCTGCCCTCACGAATAGCACGCGCAAAATCGTGAATGGGCATCCCATGTTGTTGATCCTGCCAAATTTCATCGCTGGCGCTGCTGGTAAATTCACCACGCTCATAGGTAAACACCACTGGTTTGCCAGTGCTGATATCAATACAATCGACAAACGCCACTACATGCGTCTCGGCATCGCTCGATGGGTGGGCATAACTGGCATAAGCCTCGATATTGGTAAAAGTGCGGGCCATGACACGCTGTGGTTGCAAGCGCCAGCCCAACAAACCAAACATATAGTCACAGTCATATTGCCCCCAATTCATCAAAATGCCGCCGCCGTTTAGGTCTTTGCGCAAACGCCAAATGGGCGGTGGGTTAAATGGCATGGTCGGCGGGGCCGCCATGACCGCCCGCACCCGCGCCACGCGAATTTGACCTAATGCCCCGGTGGCAATAAAATCTTTTACCACCTTAGCCGATGGCAACCCATGATAGCGACACGAACAACACGCGCCAATGCGGTTAGGCATAGGCGAGGCTTTTTGGGCCGCCAACAATTCGCGCACCTCAGCCGCATTCATCGCCACCGGCTTTTCAGTCAACACATGTTTGCCCGCCGCAAACGCCTTTACACCCATTGCTGTGCGCAAGTTGGCTGGCATTGCCAACACCACCCCATCAATCTCTGGGTCAGCCAATAATTGATCGGCATCGGTATAAGTTTTGGGGATGGAAAATGTGTTGGCAGTATTTTGCAATACATCTTCGCGTACGTCGCAAATGGCGGTCACTTGCGCCCCATCCAAAGTCTGGGCCATCTTCAAATGCATTTGCCCAATCACACCCAACCCAACAACGCCTAAATTTATTTTTTTCATGTTTTTTTATTTTTCATGTGCCATTTGTGCGTTCAGCACGTTCAGCCATGGCTTTTTTCTGAAAAGCCAGCTCTAAATAACGTGAATAAGCATTTTTACTAGCATCGATATGCTCAATCACCGCTCGCTCAATCATGCCATCGTCTTTTGACTTCATCGCCTTTAACATATCCCAATGTTGTTTTTGCGCATATTTCACTCGTTTGGCAAATACTTCATTGGCATACATTTTTCGCAAGCGATCCCAATGCTGCATAGCACGAGTAAGCGTGATCTTTACCAGCCGCATTCCGGCACAATCGCAAATATATTGATGCATTCGAATATTGGCAATCGTCCAGCCATCCAAATCATTGATGAGCGTGTCCATCTCAGCAATCATGGCTTCAATTTGCTCAAATTGCTCATCGCTGCATAATTTGCTGGCCCCGCGTGCGCTAATTAACTCGGTAGCGCCAATCAGCGAAAATACCTCGTCAAATAACGATAGTTTGACATCAGACACGACAGCACTGGCATGCATTTGCAAATCGACGAACCCCTCAGCATGTAATTGCTGCAACGCTTCGCGCACAGGAATTTGACTGACCCCCAAATTGGTGGCCAGTTCATCAATAATTAAACGCTCGCCGGGTTTCGAGATGCCATTAATAATGTTATCGCGCAAGTGATCAAGCACAATATCTTTCTTGCTGCGCACAAGCATATTCACCGACATCGGTATTTTTGAGGTGATTCCATTTCTCATAAATACATTGTATATACATGCATCATAAAACCATATATCAGGTATTATGTGAGGCACAGTATATATCAATCTTGTAATGGCTTATCGATTTTCGCCGATCTCACTAAAATGCTGCTGACATAGCCTGCAGCATTTTAGTGAGATCGGCGAGCCTTAATCTCTGGCAGGCTGATACACTGGGCAACAATAGATCGGATAAATACAAATATATATCGGACATTTTCATTGAAGAAATCAGATATTTCATCTAAGATACCCCCCAACATGACACAACTAACCCCTATTTACGAAAATATTAAAGTTGATACCGGTGAAATTGAAGGCGTAGTGATTGACCTACACGACCCGAAGTTATATAGCCGCAAAGCGGTGATTGAGGGCGTACAAGGTGGCTTTGATGCCATCACAGATGCCCATATTGCCCAATACCGCGAATATGGTTTTTTATCAATCGAAAATGCATTTACCCCCGATGAAGTGCGGGATGGGTTAGATGGCATGGTTCACCTCATCAACGGCGGCAATCCTGACTTTCGCGGGGTGCAATTTGAGGCCAGCGTGCGTGGCAAACTCGACACCATTACCAGCCAACAACGCCAAGATGCGGTGCGCAAACTCATGTGGTTTGTCGATTATGAGCCGCGTTTACACGCCTTAGCCTATCATCCCAAACTTATTGCTCTACTCACCC
>CAZLOF010000032.1:0-12172 GCA_964560745.1 uncultured Thermoflexus sp. | reverse complement strand
ACTTATTGGCACAACCCCCACTATGTTTCAAGACATGGGCCTAATGAAGCCACCCAAAATTGGGCGCGAAAAACCTTGGCATCAAGATAAAGCCTATTTTAATATTGATACCCGTGAGCGGGTTGTGGGTTGTTGGCTTGCGCTTGATGAGGCCACAGTCGATAATGGTTGTATGCACCTTATGCCACAGTTCCCATTACGCCCAATTGTGCATTTCAAACGCCGCGACTGGCAAATTTGCGACACCGAAATTTTAGGCAATGAATGTGTGGCTGCACCGCTCAAACCCGGTGGCATTTTGCTATTTGATGGCTTACTCGTTCATGGTACGCCGCATAACAATAGCAGTGCCCGCCGTCGTGCCGTTCAATTTCACTATCACGGCAACCAATACCCTAAAATTGAAAATGCCGACCGTTTAGCTTTATTTGGCAGCGAAGGCAAAGAGGTTTATTGCTAGCGCAAGATGAATAGCCGATTTGGCTATCACTCCCCCAGGCTAAGGTTGGGGAAGTGATAGTCAAATCGGCCAAACCTTTCATCAACTAACGCATTAGTTTTGCCCGAAATTCAGTCGGGGTGCAGCCTGTTTTTTGACGAAATTGTTTAGAAAAGAAGAAAACATCTCGAAAACCTAGCACAGTGCTAACCTCGCCAACAGAAAGGCTCGTTTCAGATAACAACTGTTTCGCACGGTTAATTCGTGCCGTAATCACAAATTCTTGCGGACGATGCCCAATTATCTGGGTAAAAACACGTGAAAAGTAATCAACACTATAGCCCATTGAACGGGCTAACTCGGCGACGGCTGGCACCCGCCCTGAATATTCGCGGATTTGATTTGCCAATTGCTGCATCATTTCTTGCTGTCGTTTTTCATTTTTTAGGAGTGCTATTGATCGGGTTAAATTGGTCTGTTCGCGCACTAAATCAGACAACAACGCCCCAAACAAAGCCTCGGCAACAGCATGTGAATCAACAGCAACATCACCGCGTAACGTAATAATTCGCCGCATCATCATATCTGCATAGTCCAAATCACTCACCTTCATCACTTCAAATGGCGGCATAAAATCTGGCAAATTGTCGCGCAATTCAAAATGAAAAAAATTAACCCCAAGTGGTGAATCGGGTTCATGCGTCGCTTCATAGCGTCGCCCCGGGCGCATCCACAAACATACTCCGGGCAATAGTTGAATCTCGTCATCGTTGGTCAACATTCTGCCCTTGCCAGCCCAGACATACCACAAATCAAAATCGGTCAGCCGTGATGCCCAATCTGGGCCTAAATGCCAACCGGGTTCGCACCGCACACGGTTACACCGTTCGGTCAAACATGTTCGATATGGAAATAAGATATCTATTGGCATAACGGATAAAAACAAAAGCGATAAACTATATCATACGGCTGACGAGTACAATCAAGCCATGAAATTCGCAAAATTTGTATTAATGGGGTGCGCCAGTGCACTCGTCGCATGTCAATCCCCGCCAACGCCACAGCCCACTGTCGTCCCAGCAACTGCGCTGCCAACCATTGCTGCGACGCCCACCTCGCGCCCCAAAACCGAGAAACAGCCGGTCACGGGTGGGCCAACGATCTTGCGCGAGGGCATTTTGGTGCGGCGAATTGTGCGAGCGCCTAACGGGTCAATTCGTTTAACCCGCGATCCCATTAGCGGCGATATGTTTTTACTCAATCCAAATCAAGATATTTATCGCATTATTTTGGCACAAGGGGATCAATCGGCAGCCAATAAAGTGATCAGCAAAACCGACCTCGCCACCCCCGGCACCGCCACTGGCATGGCTTTCGGGGCCGACGGAGCGCTCTATATCGTCATTAATGACAAAGTAGGCAACGATAAAACCCAAGCCATTGTCCGCAAAGGGGTGATAAACGCCAGTGGCGGGCGCAACTGGAGCACTTTTGTCACCTTTGGCCCCTACCCTGCAAGCAACACCCAATATGATCATCAGGTAAATGGAATTGTGGTTAGCCCAGACAATAAGTTTGTCTATATTAATAGCGGGGCACGCACTGATCATGGCGAGGTGCAAGATGCAAAAGGCGCTCACCCAAATACCCGCGAAATTGCGCTTACCACCAAGATATTCCGCATCCCCACCAATAGTGAAAACATCGTATTAGGCAATGATGATGAAACACTGCGTAAAGCTGGTTATGTGTTTTCCGATGGCGTTCGCAACGCTTACGATCTCGAATTTGCGCCAAATGGGGATCTTTTCGGCGTAGACAATGGCCCTGATGCTGATTTTCCAGACGAGTTGAATTGGCTGCGCGAAGGCCAACATTATGGCTTCCCATGGCGTTTTGGCACACAAGATAACCCGCAGGCATCGCCCAGCTATGACCCAACCCAAGACAAACGCCTAAGCACCGATTTTTTGGCCGTGAAAGAAAAAATGTATGCCAATGATCCCAATTTCCCCAAGGCTCCGACGGTCAAAATGATTGACCCAATTGCAAATATTGGGCCAGATGCCACCCAATACCGCGCCGATGATGGCAGCCAGCGTGACACTGCCAGCGAAAACAAACCACATTACACCTTTACTGCGCACCGCTCGCCGCTAGGCTTAGTCTTTGCCGATGCAACCCTGCCTTACGATTTTCGCCCAGACGGGGCTACGCTCAGCGCCTTTATCACCAGTTGGGGGTCTGCCGGAGGCAGCCTTTCAGACGTTGGCAAAGACCTGTTGCATCTGCGCTTGACCAAAAAGGGCGATCAATATGAGATGCAAACCAACCAAATCGCCAAAAACTTCAAACGCCCCATCGATGCCGTCCTCATCCGCAATCAGCTTTATTTATTAGAACATGATCCGGGTGGCGCAATTTGGGAGCTGACGTTTGAGTAAAAAATATTTTGGGTGCATTGCAGGTCAAATAAGTGGCAAACCCAGCAAATTTATACCTGCCGTGTTGTAATTTCCCGTTTTCGCGAGAATGACGGGTTAAGTCGTGTGCTGAACTTAAACCCGCCCTTATGTGACGCGGAGCAATTTGCCCCTAAATGGCGAATGACCCGTTTAAAATCTATGTTATAATCTTCATTCGAAAATTTAATCATAAACACAGCTCATCCAGAGAAGCAGAGGGACCGGCCCGATGAAGCTTCAGCAACCTAAGACAGCATATCTGCCAACAAGGTGCTAAGTCCGACAGAAACACTGGAAGATGAGGTAAGTAAAACAGTAAAATCTTACCTCGTCTAAAACCAGACGAGGTTTTTTGTTTTGAGCTATGATGGTTGTGTTTTGATGGTTAAATTGCAAAGCGACAATGCAAACGCAACTCTTCGCTTTCCATTTGGCGAGCACGGGTATCACCCTCGCCACACACAGATGCTACATCGGCGAGCACCTGTGTAAAACGCAGGCATTGTAAAAAGCCGGTCGGCTTTTGAGTGTCTGCCTATCCCCTATTTTTAATTGACGCTGGCTAACAGGTGTTTTTGTGCGCCTATCGCATTGGTAACACCTTAACGCGCAAGTCCCTTCAGTTCAAACCTTGCCTCATCTTAAGGACGGGGTTATTTTTTCTCATTACCAACTATGAAAACACAAGTTTGTTCCTCAGACGGCATTCCCATACCCATTGTCACGCTCAATCGCAGCATTATTGTCACCAGTGCTGTATTGGCGCTGCTCACCCAACAACCTCTTGTCATTACTGCTCTGTTTGCGCTGCTATTACCGGCCTCGCTATTTGGGCGACGTGCCAGCCTCATCTATTGGCTTGGGCAGCAACTCTTGGCAAAGCAAATTGCGCAGCCCGATACCCTCATCGAAGATTCACAAACCCAGCGGTTCAATAATATCCTCGCCACGTTATTACTAGGCTTTGCACAACTTGCCTTCCTCATGCAAAACCCCACCTTGGGTTGGACATTTGTGGGCATGGTGTTGGTGGCAGCAACAGTGGCCTTACTTGGGTTTTGTATTGGCTGCTTCTTCTATTATCAATTTCGCCTCAATCAATACCGATTGGTGCAATGGATGACAAAATAAATGGCAAAAGTTAATGTTGAACACGTAAAAATCGAAAGTCATGGACTATTTGCGCCATTGGCACAAGACCTGACCACCAGCGACACTTTTCTTAGCGAAGCTGGCAAAATTTTGATCAAATTTCACGGCTCGTATGAACAAACCAACCGCGATAAACGCGGCGGTCCGACCAAAGAATATTCGTTTATGGTGCGCTCAAAGCTGCCCGGTGGGCGGCTGACGGCTGACCAATATTTGGCCCACGACCGCATCGCCGATGAATTTGCCAATGGCTCACTTCGGCTCACCACTCGGCAGGGCATTCAATTTCATGGCATCATCAAGCAAGACCTGCGCGAAACGGTGCGGGCGCTGAACCACGCGCTGGTCACCACTTTTGGCGCGTGTGGCGATGTGGTGCGCAATGTGATGTGCTGCCCAGCCCCTACCGCCGACCCACAACGCCTCGCAGTGCAGACGCTTGCCACCGAGCTAAGCGACGCGACTTTGCCCAAAACCAAAGCCTATC
Source organism: uncultured Thermoflexus sp. (assembly GCA_964560745.1). Taxonomy (GTDB): domain Bacteria; phylum Chloroflexota; class Anaerolineae; order J036; family Brachytrichaceae; genus AQU-03. Next base: position 7,629 of record CAZLOF010000032.1, on the reverse strand, counting down.
ATCAAATTTGGATCGAAGGCAAATCCATTATTGACGACGAAGCCGAGCCAGAATCGCTATATGGCAAAACCTATTTGCCGCGCAAATTTAAGATGGCGCTGGCTTTCCCCGGCGACAACTGTGTAGATATTTATACCCAAGACCTTGGTTTTGTCGCGCTGTTTGATGATGCCAACCAATTGATCGGTTTTAATGTGCTGGCGGGCGGCGGCATGGGCATGACGCACAACGACGAAGATACTTTTCCGCGCCTCGCTGATGTGGTCGGTTTTGTTGGGCCAGATGCAGCGCTGGCGGTCACAAAAGCCGTCGTCAGCATTCACCGCGATTTCGGCGACCGCACCAACCGTAAACATGCTCGGCTAAAGTATGTCATTCATGATCGCGGGCTAGATTGGTTTAAGGAAGAATTGCAACACCGGTTGCCATTTGCTCTGCAACCCGCCCACCCCATGCCCGAATTTACCCTGCCCGATCATTTGGGCTGGCACGCGCAACACGACGCGGCTGGCAATTGGTATTTGGGCATTCCCATCGCCAGCGGGCGCATCATTGACAACGAGCAAATGCAATTGCGCACCGCCTTGCGCCAAATCGTGAGCGAATTTAACACGCCGGTGCATATCACCGGTCAGCAAAATATCATTTTAGCCAACATTGCGCCTCAACACCGCGAGCGCATTGAGCAAATTTTGCAAACGCATCGCGTGTTGACGGTTGACCAAATGACGCTGGTGCGGCGTTTGGCCTTGGCGTGTGTGGCGCTGCCCACCTGCCCGCTCGCCATCACCGAGGCCGAACGTGCCATGCCTGCATTGCTCGATGCGTTTGAAGACACGCTCGAAGATTTGGGGTTGTTGGGTGAACCAATCAATGTGCGCGTTACCGGCTGCCCGAATGGCTGCGCTCGCCCTTATACGGCTGAGGTGGCGTTTGTCGGGCGCTCGCTCAATAAATATAGCATTTTCTTGGGAGGCAGCCCCGCCAGCACCCGCTTGGCCCAGCTTTACCAAGATGTTGTGCCATTTAATGAATTGGTGGTGCGGCTCAAAGAACCCCTTACCCGTTTCCGCGACGAACGCCAACCCAACGAGGCTTTTGGCGACTTTTGTTATAGGCGTTATTTTTCGTAAATCGTCAAAATTAAGAAAAGTCCAACGATTCTTTTTACATCACATGCACCCTGAACACAAAACCAGTAGCCCGCGTGTTACGGCACGGGTCGTTGAAAACAAACGCCTGCCCCCCATAGACGCACCAACTCGTGTGCATCATGTGGCGTTTTCGGTCACCGATGCGGCAAATGCTGCGGCTTTTGCCTTTGAGGTAGGCGATGTGCTAGGGGTGCGACCGCGCAATAGTGCCAAAGCCGTGCGTGATATTTTGGCACTGACCGATTTTTGCCAAGATGACGAAATCGTCACCCCGCAAGGGCTGCGCACGCATCTGGGCGATGCGCTGTGGCAACATGTTGAAATTGGCAAATTGACAGCAGCACATGTGAAATCAGTGGCGGCCTATACCCAAGCACCTGCGCTAATTAAATTATTGCGACCCGAAAACAAAGCGGCATTAGATGATTATCTTAATGGGCGTGAATTGTTTGATCTGTTAAGTGAGCATTCAAGTGCTTTCCCAACCCCACAAACATTGATAGATAGCCTCAGCCGCTTGGTGGGGCGCTTATACGTCATTGCCAATTGCCCGCAAACCTACGCCCAAGAAGCCCACATCACTGTCGAACTGACCACTTATGAGACGCATAATCGCAAACGCTTTGGCGTTTGCAGCCGGTTTTTGCAAGAAGATGCAGTGGAAGGCACAGAAACAACTATATTTGTGCACAAACACAAACATTTTCGTGTACCGAGCAACCCCAATACCCCCATGCTGATGATCGGGCCGGGCACGGGTATTGCGCCGTTTCGCGCATTTTTGCAAGCGCGGGCCATGCAAAAAGCCCGAGGCCAACATTGGCTATTTTGCGATGCCATGCAAGAGGCCGCGCTCATCCCGGACGCATCGTTGCAATTGAGCGATTGTTTATATGGCGAACAACTCGAACAATTGCAGCGGCATGGCTGGCTAAACCGCCTTTCAATTGCGCCACACCATCGCATCGAAAATGCGCTTGAGACACAGGCATCTGAAATTTGGCAATGGCTAAAAGGCGACACAGTGGTATATGTGTGCGGCCTCAAGGCGCTGACGGCGCAGGTTGCGCCCACGCTGTGCCACATTGCCCAAAGCTACGGCGGGCTTACATGGCCCCAAACCCAAACATGGCTCGCCGACTTAATCGAACAAAAGAGGTATTTAGTTGATGTTTACTAAACTTGCATTTATGGCTGCCGTGATAGGCAGCCTTGTGGCGGGGTGTGCTGCCCCCGCTGGCAATAGCGCCAACCCCAGCAGCCCCGCGATAAAAGATGCCAACGGCAATTGGGTCAGTTTGACCGACACCCGGCGACTTGTGACGATTGGCGGAACCGTGACCGAGATCGTGTTTGCGCTAGGTGCTGGGGCGCAGGTTATCGCCACCGATACATCGAGCAGTTACCCCGCTGCCGCTACCGCCTTGCCTAAAGCTGGTTATCAACGGCGCTTGGCAGCCGAAGGCATTTTGGCGCTTCAGCCAAGCGCCTTATTTGCCACCACCGACGCAGGCCCACCCGAAGTGATCAAACAGATTAGCGATGCGGGTGTGCCGGTGCTGATTTTGCCAGAAGAGAGCACCCTCGAAAGCACAAAATCGCTCATTCGCGGGTTTGGTGCGGCATTAGGCAAGCAAAACAATGCCGAAAACTTGATCAGCGAAATTGAGCAAGACCTAAAAAAACTGAAATCGCCTAGCAACAAAGCCAAAGTGCTGTTTATTTATGCACGTAGCGCCGGCGCCCCCACAGTGGCAGGCAAGAAAACCAGTGCCGACCACATCATCGGGCTGGCGGGTGGGCAAAATGCCATCGGCGAATTTGAAGGCTTTAAACCGCTTACCGCCGAATGGCTGGTGAAAGCCGCACCCGATGTTATTTTGTTTTCCGACAAAGGTCTGGAAGGTGTGGGCGGCACCGAGGGCGCATTGAAATTGCCTGGCGTGGCGCTTACGCCAGCCGGTCAACAACGCCGCATTGTGTCGCTCGACGAAGTATATTTGCTCAGCTTTGGGCCGCGTGTGGGCAAAGCCGCTGCCGATTTAGCCGCGTTGCTTTACCCGGCGCAAAAATAACGCATGATCCCGCACGTCAATTCCGCCCCGGTTGCACCGAGCCGTTGGCGCATTGTCAGCCCAAACGCCACGCATTGGCAGCGCGGTGGGCTGCTGGCGCTGTTGCTGCTGGTCTTGCTGGTGTCGCTTAGCACGGGCGCGGTAGCAATTAGCCCACGCCAAGTGCTCGCCATTTTGCTATCGCCTTGGCTCAATATCGGCGAATTTGAGCCAAGCCAAGCCTACGTTTTGCTTGCCATTCGTTTACCAAGGGTGCTCATGGGGACATTGATCGGCGCATCGTTGGCGACGGCAGGCGCAGCACTGCAAGGGCTGATGCGCAATCCATTGGCTGATGCTGGGTTGATTGGTGTGAGCAGTGGCGCGGCCTTGTTTGTGGTGGCATTTCTGGTGCTCGGCCAAAACCTCGCCCCAAGCCTCGTCCAACTGTTGGGCAATTTTGCGTTGCCGCTAGTGGCGTTTGTAGGTGGGCTGTGTGCTTGTGGATTGGTTTATCGCTTGGCGGAACGCACCGGGCAAATCGTTATTGGAACACTGTTGCTGGCAGGCATGGCGGTCAACGCCTTGGCTGGCGCTGGCACGGGGTTGCTCACCTTCATCGCCACCGATGCCCAATTGCGCAATATTACATTTTGGGCTTTGGGCAGTTTGGGCGGGGCAACATGGGCCAATCTCATTGCGATGTCGCCCTATTGCTTGGTCGCTTTGGTCATGTTGTTTCAGCTCGGCCTATGGCTCGATATCTATCAACTGGGTGAAGGCGATGCATTTTATTTGGGGCTAAATGTGGTGCAGCTCAAACGACAGGTGATGTTGTTTGCGGCGTTAGCAGTAGGCGCGTCGGTAGCATTTGCAGGTGCAATCGGGTTTGTGGGGCTAATTGTGCCCAATCTCATTCGGTTGATTGGCGGCCCCAGCCACCGCCAAACGCTTGTCAATGCCGCCTTATTGGGGGCAAGTTTGCTGTTGGGAGCCGATTTGGTGGCTCGCACCAGCGTTGCACCCGCCGAATTGCCACTGGGCGTGGTTACGGCCATGATCGGTGCGCCGTTTTTTATGGGGTTGCTGGTCAAAAAAGCGACATAAACGCCTCAATTTCACCAATTTATGTTACAAGCCAAGCAAATTTCATTCGCCTTTACTGCCCAGACTGTCCTTGATCAGGTGTCGCTGGCTGTGCCTATCGGCAAAGTAACCTGCATTATCGGGCCAAATGCCGCTGGCAAAAGCAGCTTGCTCAAGCTACTGGCAGGTGAACATACGGCGCAGGTTGGCGAAGTGCGCTTGAACGATAAACTCTTGGCCCACTATGAACGGCGCGAACTGGCACGTCAGCGGGCGGTGATCTCACAGCATTCAAATTTGGTCTTTGGTTTTCGGGTGGCGCAGGTGGTGCAAATGGGCTGTTTCCCCGATCAGGGGCAACTATCGCAGGCCGACGAAGCGCACATTGTAAGCAGCGCCATGCGCGAGGCGCATGTGCTGAACTTGGCAAATCGAAATTACACCACCTTGTCGGGCGGCGAAAAACAGCGGGTGCAATTTGCGCGTGCACTTGCCCAACTGTGGAAACCCATTTATAAACACCCTGCGCCCAGCTATTTGCTGATGGATGAGCCAACCGCCAGCCTTGACTTGTTCCATCAACATCATGTGTTGCAAATGGCGCGGGCACTAACGCAAAAGCAGGTGGGCGTGTGTGTGGTGTTGCACGATCTCAATCTGGCGGCTCGCTATGCCGATCACATTGTCATGCTCAATCATGGACGGGTGGTAGCAAGTGGGTTGCCGATAGAAGTGCTACAACCAAGCATTATTCAACAGGTGTATGGGGTGAGGGTCAGTATGTTGCCCCACCCCGATCACCAACATTTGGTCATTGTGGCGTAAAACGCCGAGGTTAATTTTTTATTTTTACAAACGAGGTTCACAATGTATATGGATGATTTTAATGACGATCACGGGCAACCCTTGCGCAATAAGTCGCTTGCGCTCGTGCTATTGGTGATTGTGCTTTGCACAGCATTGCAAATTTTGTTCCGTTTGCAATAACACCGCCCGCTGCTACTCGCGCTGTCACCATCATCCAACGAAGCTGTATTGGCGAAATTGCTGTGGGTTGAAGTTCAGTTATTTGTCATTTCGCCCCGATGGCGCTATTAGGAAACTGATCTTTGAGTAATATGCTGCGAGGCATGAGGCATGATTGGTGCCTCATGCCTCATAACTCGTAAGAGATTTATTCTTCGCGTAGCACATAACCGACGCTGCGCACCGTATGAATAAGCCGAGCCTCGTTATTGGCCTCGGTTTTTTGGCGCAAATAACGAATATACACTTCGAGCACATTGCTTTCACCGCCAAAATCATAGCCCCAGACACGATCAAGAATCTGTTCACGGGTGAGCACTTGGCGCGGGTTGCGCATAAAATATTCAATTAAGTCATATTCTTTGGCCGTCAATTCAAACTGACGGGTGCCACGTTTTGCCAAACGCGTACCCGTATCGAGCGTCAAGTCTGAATATCGCAAAATTTCGGGCTTGGTGCTAGGCGCAGCGCGGCGCAACAAAGCATGAACCCGTGCCAATAATTCGGGAAAAGCAAAAGGTTTAGTTAAATAATCATCAGCGCCTGTTTCTAACCCCAATACACGATCCCCCACCGCATCTTTGGCGGTCAACATGAGAATGGGTAAATTGCTCGCGGCGCGCAACCGTTTGCAAACCTCAAGCCCATCTAACCCCGGCATCATCCAATCTAAAATCACTAAATCAGGTGGGTTATCTCGGGCACTCGATAAACCACTTAGGCCATCATTGGCAACTGTGACTTTATAGTTTTCATAGGCCAAACCACGCCTCAGCAAATCACGAATCGCTGGGTCGTCTTCAATTACAAGAATATGTTCCATAAGTTTAGTGTTTCTCAGAATGATAAGAATTTAATCGGTTTTACATTGGAGTTTTATGAGCGTCGCATAAACTTTGTATAAGCATTTAAGTCTTTTTCGTAGCGTGACAATCTCAGATGAAATAAAGACGTATGCCAATTTCGCTATATCTGCCCCTGCCTATGTCAGGGGCAGATATAGCGAAATTGGCAAAAACTCGTTTTACTTACTTTACACAACCTCATTCGAGCCTGCCACCTCTGAAACGCTAACGGGTTTTACAAACTTCAATAAATAGCTGAAGGGGCTGCCGCTGCGACCAACCAATTTAAACCCGGCCTCAAGCGCCCATTCTTGAATAATAATAGGGCGCACATATTGCGGCTCTAACAATTCTTCGCCAATAACTAACACACCACCCGGCTTTAGCACCCGTTTAATCTCCTTTAGTGCAGCTAAGCGATCAGGTATGGTTGGCAAAGCCGAGATCATCATGGCAGCATCAACGCTATCGTTCTCAATCGGCATCGCGTCAAGAGGTGATATGGTCAGTTGCACTTGGCTGCCCAATTGCGCCACATCTAAACGGCGGGCCACAAGTTCAATCATTTTTGCACGCCGGTCAACGGCATGAACCAACCCGCGTTGCCCGACCCGACGTGCTGCCTCGACCGTAAAAATGCCTTTGCCGCAACCAGCATCTAAAATAACCGAATTGCGATGCACACCCAACAAATCGATCACCTTACCCGGGTCTCGATAAAGCCGGCGGGCTGGCGTGGCTAAAAATGCATTTAATCGGTCAGGGACATTCAACGGTGTGACACGCAAAAAAAGCCGAATAATAACTTGTGCGCCCAAAAAACTACCAACGATAGTCAATCTGATTATAGTCAGTAAAGAATGGGATTTTAGATTTTAGATTTTGGATTTAGTAAACGAAACAATCCAAAATCTAACGGACTTCTACCGCCAGCCAATCAACCACCAGAGCGCGACCGGCAGCGGCATTCATCAAACGAACCCCGACAAAATGCTCGCCAGCCACAACATTGGCCTCAGCCGTAAATTCTTGCCAAGTCATGCAACAGACTTTATAGTTGAAATCAACACACGACCAGTACAGTTATCCGGTCATTGATTGAAACTGTATGGTTGCTTGGGACAGCACAGAAGACACCCTAAAGGCCCGCCATGTTGATGAAGACCGCCTCGCAATCGCTCACCGAGCAGTTGTGCACCCGTTTTGCCGAGCGCATCCGTACCCGCTTGCTGGCGCCGGGCGCGCGTCTGCCGTCGGTGCGCCAATGCGCCCAGCAGCAGGGGGTGAGTCCGTCGACGGTAGTGGCGGCCTATGACCAGCTGTTGGCACAAGGACTGGTCGAAGCCCGCAAAAACCGTGGCTTCTATGTGCGGGAATTGGCTGTGTCCCTCGACAGTGCTACGTATGCAGCTACTAGTTTGATAGCGGTATCGGTTCCCCGGGGTGGTTTCCAGGCGCAGCATG
>CAZLOF010000031.1:0-15897 GCA_964560745.1 uncultured Thermoflexus sp. | reverse complement strand
ACATAACCTCCTATGTGACAAGCACTTGCGTCGCTTGTGCCCCGCAGCCATATCCAACCCCTGCATGTGTCAACCTGTTGCTCATCTGCTATAAGTCCTTGCGCTCCAATGTGTTACAGCCACCAACTACCCCATTGCCGACGCCGGTCCGGCCCGGGCTTGCAGCTCCTTGTGCATGATCGTCAGCCACACGGCTCCCGGCTTTCGAGCCGCTTTGCCATATCGGGCGATCTCGCGGGCCTTGGCAATGGCCTTTTCCTCCAGCCATGCCCAATCCGCCATCGGTACCTTGGCCCGGGCCTCAAAGAGCCATGCGGCGAATGTCCCTCGCTGGCCCTTACCCTGCTCGCTCTCCGGATCGCCCTTGAGCCCCAGCTCGCGAAAGATCTCGTAGCTGAACGCCTTACAGGCAGGGTCGCTCCACCAGATGGGAATCTTCCCTAAGTGCATAGCCTGACCGACTTTATCGAAGTGGGGGGGCTTCCGGGACGGGGCCCTTGCGGCCCCCCCGCCTTCGGATTCCATCGGATTTGACGGGCTTTCGGTCTCTGGTCTGGTCTGGTCTGCCGTCTGCGGCTGGACTCTCGTCTGACTCTCGGCCTTCTTCTGGCTCTCGCTCTTTTCTCGCCGTTGCGCGCCAGCGACAAAAGCCCGTTCTTTCTTCTTCGTCTTCTTCTCCGAACCCGTTAGGGTTCGGCTCTTACTCTTAGTCTTCTCTCTCTTCTCTCTCTCTGTGTGATTCAGGACATTGTATATACCTTTTTTGTCCACAATTCGCACAAAGGGTTTGGGCTCGCCGTAGGCGTCCTTCGCCTCCAGCAGGGGGGTCAGATCCGGGTCCTGATTCAGCATCGAGATCTTCTTTCGCAGCCACTTGGGGTCGGCCGGGAACACATGCCGGCCGGAGCGGCCCGCATAGAGCCACAGGGCCACGATCAGCATGCGGGCCGAATCGTCCATCGCACCGAAGGCGTCGTTGTCCAGGAGGCTCGTATAAAGCTTGACCCAGGGCGCGTCCCTGTCCGGGATGTTGGGCTGGGCCTTCGTCCAGTTGACCAGTTCGAAGTACTGAAGCTCGTCGCTCGTCTCTCGTCGCTCGGTTTTCTTGGGCTTCCGTGCCATATTCAAGAATCTGCTATTGATGATTAATGATTGATGATTTCACCGATTCGATGAACTCTGCCGCCAAGGCAGGCACGATGGCGTTCCCGTAGCCCTCTAACCTTCCGACACGATTGCGTCTTGCACCGTTGACCAGTCCTGCCAGTGCGGGCTGCACTCGTCCCAGGCCGCGGGGAATCCCATGAGCCAGCGGGACATCGCCGGGTTTAGAACTGATCCGGCGGACTTTGCCGTCACGACAGGGGATGAGTTGCTCTGGATGCTCCGCCAATTCACCGCCGTCGGGGTTACCCAGCCGATCGCCAGTGCCGCCGTGCTCGGCAGGTCGTTGTCGCAGACTGGCCGGCGGCCCTCCGGCTGGCTCGGCCCCTTGTGATCCGATGCCAACGCCGTGGGCCAGCCCGTCAACGTAGTCGAATGCGAATTCATCGCTCCCGTCCCACAGGATGCCCGCTGCACGACTTCCCTCAGGTTCGACGGAGGTCCACCGTTGCGGTACTTGCGTCCCGCCATCGCCCGCTCCAACTGCTCCGGCGATCTCTGGCAATCGCTGCTGTCGAACACCTGCGGGGTGGGCCACCCAGTACAATCGCTGCCGGATGTGCGGCGCCCCGACGCCCGCAGCGCACAGATCGCCCGCCCCGCAGGCGTAACCCGCTCCTTCCAGGTCAGTGAATACTCCATCGAGCCATCGCAACCCATCCTTGCTCGCAACCTGTTCGCCAAGGACGACTGGAGGGCGGCACTCGCGGATGAGCCTGGCAAACTCGGGCCATAGGTGTCGATCGTCGGCTTCGCCTTGCCGCTTGCCGGCACAACTGAAGGGCTGGCATGGGCACGAGCCTGTCCAGATGGGACCATCCCATCCCGCGAGTTGCAGGGCGTAGTCCCAGCCGCCGATCCCGGCGAAGAAGTGACATCGGTTGAATCCCACAAGGTCTTCCGGTCTGACATCGATAATGCTCCGTTCGTCGACCACACCGTCGGTGATCTCGCCAGCCCCCATCAGATTGTGAAGCCACGCTGCGGCAAACGGGTCGATTTCGTTGTAATAGGCTCTTTGATTTTCCGGCATTCTCTGCACCCGCTCTTGACTCAATCCTCTTCATCCATCCGAACCGGCCGGTAAAAGTACTGAGGCTCGTCGCTCGGTTGTCGTGGGCTTCCGTGCCATCTGTCGATTTTCTATTTACGATCTGCCATTTACGATCTGTCCGTCAACGCGGTCAGTACGGTCAATGCGGTCCACACTCTTTTCTGCACCCGCTCCTGCTTAAGAAGCCTTCAATGTTCCATCACTTCGTAGCACAGGACAGCCGCCACAGCGGCAAGACCGCTTGTGGCCTCGCACATACCAGTACTTTCTCGTCAGCCTGGCCGATATAGCGTAACCCGTCACCCTTCGCACTTTGGCCGCCGCACTCGCTGCGTCCGACCGATACAGGAACGTCGCCACTTGGCTCTTATCTTTTACCTGGCTGCATCCATCCATGTGAAACAACATCTGTGATCTCCGTGTCTCAATCCTCTTCATCCATCCGCACCGGCTGATATCGGCTCGGCTCGCTGTGCCAGTCGCAGTAGTGGGCCGGCACGACTGAGTGATTTCGGTTCGGATTCCCCCGACTTTCACTTCTGCACATTGTCCTTTGGCCGATCCGCTTTCCGTCGGCGCAGTTCCCGCAACAAGGGGCGGGCTTGGTCGGCGTGGACTTCGATGCCCGCGACTTCTTGCGGCCGCCATAGGTCACGATCCACTGTGCCACCGCCCGACGCGACCAAAAGCACTTCTTTCCGACCCGCAAGGCGGGCCGAGGAAAGCCCTTGGACTTCATTCGAACGTATAGCGTTGGCTCGCTGCACTTCGCCAATTGGGTCACCATCAATATGTCGATCAGGTCGGGGTCGGGAAAAGATAGCGAAACCGCCACTGGGGAAGATGACGCCGTTGAAGATGTCGCCGCCTGCGGGACCATGGCTGGAGAAGTTGGAACCGCGGATGGACGCGGATCAACGCCGATGGGGGTTGTGCCGGGAACGGCCTTGTTGATCTCCTTGACCTCTCGGGCCGACAGAACACACGGATCACTCCGCACGCCGTAAACCTCTCGTTCGCTGGGCGCAGCTTGCACCAGGTTCGGATCGAACGGTCGCGACAGATCGACCACAATGGCTTTGTCCACCCACCGGGCCGGATGCGACACCGACTTGTCGGGAACCAGGCCCCAGATCCGCAGGCCCGCCGCCGCGCCCAGTCGGGCCTGCACCCCTTTGGATTTGGGCCTCTGGATCCGCAGACACGCAGGCCCCTCGTGCTCCACCGGCGTCAGCCGAAGCGAGTGACCCTCCTGGCTCCACTCGATCCGCATCCAGGGACAACCTGCGGGGATTGCATGCGTGACGGCGCCACTGAAACTGACCATCCCAGACGCGGTCACCGTTACGAACTCGCCCTGCGATACCAGAGGCCCGGTTCCCCCTTTGGGGTAGAGTTTCCATTCCGTTTCAGCCCTGTCCGTTTTGACCCTGTCCATTTCAATCATGGGAATCTCCTTTCCCCAGCCATTTTCCCGTTCCACAAAATGTTCTCTTTGTGCTTCCCATGGCTTTCGTGGATGTATCGCACGATCAATCGCTTTTGCATCGCTTGGCCTCCTGCTGGGGCTGGTCGACCCCTCCTAAGATTTCTCTTGCCGCCTCCGCTGAGTCCGTGATTCCGTGGAGAGTCAGGACGACGCACAATTGGGACACACATGCCTCTGCCGTCTCTGCACGAAATCTCCACTCATCCCGCTCTGATGTGAGCTTGGAAATCCGGGCTTCTAATCGCAACACTTTATCAGTGGAATCGGCAAGCTGCACGTCCAGCCGAATCACTTCGTGCCCAGGAATGAACGACTCAGCTTCTGCCCCGCACTTGTCACAGGTCGTATGCCCAACGACGATGCCCATTTTCACTCCTTACGCACCCGAGGGCGACGCATGCGTCGCCCCTACGAGGTCTTCCTCATCTTGTGTCCTGTACGCCGGCGACCAACGACAGGGCTCGCCGATCGCGTCCAACTCGCAGATCCGAATGTTCGTGCACGTTTTGTAACCGTAGCTCGCGCAGAACTCACACGTATGCTGCAGATCCCGGCTGACTTCCGGCGGCGTCTGCTCCCGCCTGATCGCCTTGATCCTTGCGGCGATCTCGGTGTTCGACAGGGGCGATCGGCGGACCGTGCCCGGAGCAGGGCCGGGACGCTTGCCCGGCCTGGGCTGATTGCGCCGCTCGTACGATCTGTGATTGGCGAGGCGCGACGCCAGACGGCCACACTCCTCGCAGCGGTTCGGCATGTAGAGATGCCTTTCGAGATTTCGCCCGAACGGCCGTCCGCAGTCACTGCAATTTGCCGCCTGCGGCTTGTGCCTCGCCGCTTGACTCTTTTTCATGGCTGACCCCCGCACAACACCGGCGGGCGGTTCTTCGGCGTGGCTACTACGACGATCGTGCCGCGAACGGTCATGGCATCGTTCGTCGCCGGCCGCTCGTCGACCGCCTGAATCCAGTGATAGGTCACGCCGATCGCCGTAGGCGTCCATGACCATCGGTAATAGCCCGGCTCGTTCGGCTCGGCCGCCAGCACGCCATCCTGGCAACTCACCGCCACCGGGTCGGCGTCGGGATCGCAGGCGAGGATCTTGTCCGTCGCAATCTGGCCGACCGTCACGGCGACCACCCGCAACAGCAGCGGCTTTCGCACGCCGTTGGGATCGGCCGGGCCCAGCTCGATCCGAGTGGAATCGATCGTCACGGAGTACCCGGAGAGCGATAGATAGGGCTGGTCCGGGCAGTCCGCGTCGCCGAAGGCCAGCGGCGCGACGAAGAGCGTCGCAATCGCGACGCGGAGAAGCGTGGAAGCGTTGAAGTGTCGAAGCGTTGTCATGATCAAGTCCTTTCCTCAATAAGGTCAATAAGGTCAATGAAGTCTACAATCCTACTTCTTCTTTCGCGTGGTTCGCTGTTGGTCGATGTCTTTCCGATGCCCGCACGCTTGATGATCGAGCGTCAGGGCGTGGCCGTGGTGCTCGGAGTCGGGGCACGTGCACACGCCCAGGCACCGCCATCGCCGCCGCACGACGAACCGTAGGGCAAACGACCACCAGCCGCACTCGCCGCACCCGCGATGATCACCATTCAGAATTCGCGTCATCCGAGGCCGCCCAACCTTTCCCATGCCGCTTGAATTGCTGCGGCCAAGATCATGCCGATCACGATGCCCAGGGCTATGCCGGTTCCTGTCACGCCTTCTCCGGCAGACCGCGAATCGCGCGGATCACGTTCTCGATCGTCTTGGGATCGACGTTCTGCTTGGTCAACTGCTCGTTGATCGCCGTCTCGAGCTTCGTCCAGGCATCGGGGGCCTGCTTCTTGAACTCCTCGATTGCCGTCACCACACTGGCCGTCGCGGCATAGTAGTGCTCGGCCTTGGCCTTGGCCGTCGTCAGCGACGGCTTGACCTTCAGCCACGCAGCCCCGGCGCCCGCAATCGCCGTCAGGAGCAGACCCCACGGACCGGCTACGAAAGGGGCCGCAACCTCGGCCGCCGCCGCCGCCGTCTCCACGACCTTGACCACACCCGAATTCGGATCGACCGCGTACGTCTTCTCACCAGTCACCGGATCGGTCGCCGTCACGCAGCCGGCCATAGATACCATCGCCAGCATCAGCCACGCCGCCACCATTGCCCGCTTCCACGCTTGCCCGTTTGCACATTCCATTCGAAATCCCTTTCCAGTTGAGAGTTAGGATTAAAGATTGCCGACCTTATTGACTTCTGCACCCGCGAAGAGCGGGAGTCCTTCTTGTTTGAGGCAGTGCGGAGAAAACCAGATCCGCTCCCGATTGCAGTTGTCGTTGCCGGATTTTGATTGCGATCCGTAGCCGCCGCGGGCCTTCCAGGCGATGCACTCCCACGTATCCGGCATCTCGTGTTCACCCTCGTACCCGCACAATGCGATTCGCAGTTTCGTATCCTCCCCATGCTCAATCGCCCACTCGCACACCTGGTGGGCCAGTTCTCGCGTGTCCTCGTTGTAGCAATCCTGTCTCTCTGCCACCGCGTATGGAGGGTCCAAGAAAACGCCCGTCAGTCCCTGTTTCGTGGTCGGCGTCGGACCCATGACGCGACTCCAGTCGCCGCAACAGACCCGCACGTTCCGCATCCGTTCGGCCAATACGGCGAACCATTCGTAAATGCCGCCGCTGTCTCGCGTGCAGCCGATGCCGTCGTTCGTTATGGCGACGCACTTTCGGTTGACGCCCCGGCCTTTGTTGCCCAGGTGGACGCGCTTTCGGTTGACGCCCTGGCCGCCGCCCAGGTGGACGAGCTTCCCATCTACGACCTGCCACGGACCTTGACCAGAGCAGAACCCGCTCCCGATCCAACAGCAGATTCCCCAGCACCACCAGCCTGCGATCTGTGCGTCGAACAAGTCCGGGTCTCCCTCCAGTCTCGCTACAAGCGTTTCCTTCTGTCCCACCAGCCAACTATGTCTGGCGTGGAGGTCATTCTCGTTGACCGGACTATCCGCATACATCGCAACCTCTTCGGGATCCCGCTGGATGGCCCGCCAGAAATTCGCCACGTAACCGTCCTTATCGTTGATGGTCTCCAGGCCGGCCGCGTGCTCCGACGGCCGCCCCAGCAAGACTGCCCCAGACCCGAAGAAGGGCTCGACATAGTTCGGAACATCCCCAATTCGCTCCCAGACCAGATCCGCCACGGTTGATTTCCCACCGAACCACGGGAAGGGTGCTTTGAGATAGTTGCTTTCCGTCATTGCGACTCCATCCGCCTCATGCGAAGCCAGTTGCTCAGCTCCAGTTGAAACGCGTCGCACATCGCACAGTCCTTCGGGCAGGTCCCCTCATCGTTCTTGCCGGGACAGTCCTTTACTCCGCTGGCCGGGTCCGGCATCAGGCAGGACGTCACCGGCGTTCCGTCTCCGAACAGATCGAGATCGGTCCCGCTGAGATCCTCGTAGCTCCCGTCGTCGTCCAGGACGATCGGCTCGGCCTGTGTGATTGCGCCCTTCATTTCTCTGTGTCCTCTGTGTCCTCTGTGGCTATCCTTCCGCCTACCGTCGCTCGTCGCTCGTCGCCCGGCGGATCCGATCGATCCGCTCGTTCTCTTTTCGCGCCGCTTCGATCAGGGCCCACGTCGGCGGGGCCTCCACCGCCATCAGATGGATCCGCTTGGCGAACCCCAATTGCAGCTTCCGCAGAACCTCGATCGCCATCGACTCGTTGCCTCGCGGTGCCGGCGGAACCACCACGGTCTGATAGGCGCACGCTGAATCGATCCGGCCGTCCTCGTACTCCGCCCAATACCAGACCACCCACACCATGACGTTGTCGATCGCGTGCTCCTCGCCCCGTCCGAATGCGATCTTCACATCGTGCGTCACACCGCAGATCGGGCAGGGCGAGCCCCGATGGTCCACGATCTCCGGCAACTGCCTGGCCACCGGCTTGAGCGAGCCGGATCGAGGCCGGGCGTGCTCGTTGCGGATCGTGGAAGGATCGGAGGAAGTGGCCCGTGGCCCGGGGCCCGTGGCCCGTCTCGTCGATCGTGTTGGTCGCATCCTTGCCATGGTCTGTCGTCAATGAGGTCAATGAGGTCAATCCCGTCCCTCTTCCTCTTCGTCGTCGTCGTCCTCTTCTTCCGCATCCTCCTCGCTCTCCGCCTCTTGCCGCGGCGGATCCTCCTCGAAGGGGACCTCGTCCTTGCCCTGGCGGATCAAGTCGCCGATCTTCTCCTTGATCTGATCGAGCATACTCTTTTGCCGGGCCTTCAATGCCCGCTGCTGGTCGGCCCCGGCCGGAAGCTCGATGCTCTCCAGCCAGGTCCCTGCCGCCAGGAGCAGGCCATTGAGCGCGGCGTGCCGGCAGTCGAACCCTGCACAGTCTTCGTCCGACGCCGTGTGAATGTAGTTGCCCATCTGGATGTCCCATCCGAACCGCCACTCGCCCGGCCCGTCGCAGCGGAGATACGCAGTGAACTTTGCCAACTTCATGCCCTTGCACTTGATTTCGATGCGCTCCGTGTGCGGCGCGTCGGGCTCGGCCGTTGGGGTCCTGGTCGCGGACTCGGCCTGCTTTTTCGAGTCGGTGAACATCGTCGTTTGGATCTCGGAGATCGATAGGAAGATCGGCGTGTCGGCCGCGCTCATTCGCTTGATCGCCATCGCCCTCTCGTCTGGACTCTTGAAGTCGCCGACCTTGATCTTCTGGCCCTTCATGCGGCATGCCAGAGAGACCAGTCGGACCGTGCTGGTAATCGGCTCGATCTGAAGCTTTTTCTGCTCCGGCGCGATCTCGATCCTGACCTTGTTGTCGCCCTCCGCCCGGATCAGCCGATCAAGCTGGGCGACCTGGTCCGGCGAAAAATCGCACAGGTCGAAATCGATCTTCTCCTTGTCCCCGACCACGGCCCAGGCCAGGATCTTCGTCTTCGTCTGCAGCTGCATGTGATTCCTTTCACTGTTTTTCATTTCCGATTTTCGATTTCAGATTGCCGATTGTCTTTTTGCCACAGAGGCCACAGAGGTCACAGAGAAGAGGGTGTAACCGCAGAGGACGCGGAGGCGGCTACTGCAAAATGATCGGATGGCAGAGAGCCGCATCGCCTTTGCCGCAGTAGTTTTCGCCACTCTCCACGATGACGCACTCGCATTGACCGTCCGACCTCTTATGTTCGGTCTTACAAATCAGGGTCCCGTCGCACAGCAACAGCAGTCCGACCGGCGCATCTCCGACCTTGATTATGTCACTGCTCTTGTATACTCTCATGGCCATCCTTTCTCTGTGTCCTCTGTGCCCTCTGTGGCTATCACTTCTTCTGTGCCGGCTCGGCCGCGGCGGCGTAGCGGGCCAGGTAGGTCTGCGTCTCGGCCGGCAGGTACGCTACCCAGGGCAGGGCTTTGCTTGCGGCGGCCTGCCAACGGGCGTTGGCCTGGCGAACCCGCTTGGCTCCGCAGTTGTAGGCCGCGACCCGGGCCATCAACGTGTCCGGAACCGGACCCGTCGAGTCGTTGCGATCGAGCTTTGCCATCGTCAGCCAACGGGGCAGGATGTCGTTGATGTAGTGGCCGGCGATCACGCGGGCCATGTCGTTGTCGTGTGCCTTGGTCTTCCAGCCCCAGCTCAGCCGGATCCCGCGATTACGGCGAAGCCAGGCCAGCGTGTCGTTCCATGCGGCCTCCGTAATCTGATACCGGCCACGGGCGCCGGCGGGACTGATTGCGTCGTCGCGATTGCCGCTCTCGATCTCGGCGATCACGTCGAGGTCCACGAATACGTCCGGACCGTCGCTCCGGGCGTCGCTCGTCGCTTGTCCCTCGTCGCTTGATTCGGAGGCCGGGGCCTGCGGCTCGGGGACTGGGGACAAGCCCTCCAATGCCGCCGCGGCCTCGGCGATGGCTACTTTCACCCGCGGCGGCAGCTCGTCCATCGGAAACACATACAGCAACTGGCCCTGCTCTGCGTCCTCTGCGACCTCTGCGGTTGAATCCTCAAAATGCGGCAGGCCCGACTCGATCTCGGCTCGGCGCAGGATCAGACCCTGAGCGCGTACGCCGTGCGCGACGTAGAGCAACCCGGCTGCAATTGCGATCAACAGAATCGTTTCAAACATTTTCATATCTCCGCTTCCTGTGGGGGCGGCGGCAGACGTCCCTGCCTCCGACCGCCCCAGGTTCTGCCGCCGTCCTGGCGACGCTCAACTGTGTTCATGCCGTCAACAATGAATCCTGTCAAAACCGGGCAGGTGCGACCCTCCATGGCCGCTCTTGTCCGCCCGAGCCCGCCCGCCGTGGCGGGGTGACACAGAAACCGCAGAGGACCTCCGAGGACGCTGATGCGATCCTCTGCGGAGAAAGTCTCCCGGGGTGAATTCAGGATGGTGCACCGCAACGAGCGGATTCTTTTCTCACGATGGCCCCGGGGATAATGGCAACAAAGCCCTGCCGCCGTCTACCTTTGGACTCCCGCGTGGAACGCGGTCATTCGACGGCGGCAGGCTTTAGAAAACAGGGCGGGCGGCTCGATGTTCGCTGTACTTCGACCCGGCGGCGGCATCGAACCGCCATCCGAGTCGCGGCCATTCCGATCCGGTGCGAACACAGATCGGCGGCAATCCCTTACCGTACTTCCCGCGATTCCGCCCGCCAAATCATGATTCCAAAAGCAGGGCCTCCATGCCCTTACGTCCATCCCTGGCACTGGTGACTTAGAGTCTATGATGACAAGGCGGTGGGTTGGTTGCTGCACCGCCTCTGCGGACTTTGGGCACTCCCCTCGGGCCGCGCCTGCGCATGGTAATCGAGTAGCCCATTCGACAATGGGATTGCGTGTAAAGCCCGGCGACGGGCCGAGCTTATGGAGGAGGATTAGGACTGACATGCGATGGGGAGATGACAAAGCGGAATGGGTTGGGGGCCGGTCGCGAACCGGCCCCCTGGTCGCGTGGCTCTCGGCTGCTGCCGTTGTTGATTGCTGTACTGATCTGCCCAACTGATCCTTGTGTTCTGACCAGTTGAAAAGACTCTGGATCATTTAGTTAAGGTTCGAATCCTTATTCCCCAGATCCGAATCCTATGTTTCCCGGACTCCGCGGATGACCGATCCGTGAAAAGCAGGCTTGGGACTTCGCAATCGCAAGGCCTTGCTCAACGCGGATGTAATGACGATTACCGGTTTCCGGTGACGACCAGCCCATGATCGTCATGGCTATCTTCGGATTGACTCCGTCGATGGCCAACTGGGTCGCAGCCGTCTGACGACCCATGTGAGGATACGCGACAGCGATCGTGGGCTGGCCTTTTTCCATCCTGATTACATTGGCCTGGGCCACAATCACCTCGAAGTCGCGATTCACCGTCGTATACGGCTGCTGCTTCTGCCGCCAGGTCAAGTCGCCGATCCCGGCGATCCGCCTCTTGCAGACCTTGTGAGACAAGTGCGGGAACATCCATGGACACTCCCGCATCAGACGCCGTTGGACGCTGGCGTAGCGGCGGGAGATTCCCACCGCACGGTCGCGGCGACCCTTGGTCTGCCATTGCCACCATTGGCCCGGCGAATCGTCCCTGGCTCGGATGAACACGACTCGCTCATCCGGCCGCAGATCAATCCGACGCTGCGTCGTGATCTCGTTGATCCGCATGCCGTGCAAGAGCCCGTAGATCATCGACGTCCACTGGGTCCGCTTGACTGGATCCTGCCAGCGAATTCGACGCACCGCACGGAGCAGGGCGGCGATCTCCGATCGAGACCACACGTCCGGCTCGGCCACCGGAGGCCGCTTGTTCTTGACGGCCTTCATCGGGTTCGATTCAACGAGCGGCGGATCGAGCTGGCGGCCGTACTCGTAGAGCTGAGACAGGGCCGCGTGGTAGCTGTGCACCGTGGCCGGCCTCACCGGCTCGCGGTGCCAGCCGCCCACGCCATCCCGCTCGCCCTGGGCGAGCCAGGTCCGCCAGCGGCCGACGTCCCTCGGCGTGACGGCATCGGCTTCGACGTCGAAATCCGCGGGGGGCGGGCACTTATGCTCTTGCTCAAAGAACCATCTGAAAAACGCGTGGAGACGTCGGGCGGCCAGAGCCACCTGCTGCTTCGTGCAGGCAGAGACCTCCGAGTTCCACAAATCATACTCCCGGACCAGGTCCGAGAGTGCTATCGAGCTACGCGACATTGTTGGACCTCCTTTCTTGGCGCAGCCAGAGAGCCACGCCTATAGTATACAAAAGGTCCAACCGAAAGGCATTCGTATTCAATTGTCAAAGATCATCTTCGCGAACCGCCGGGACCCGGGGGGCTCGCCTCAGCGATGCCGCCATGCCGTTCAGTCACCTGTGTTTCGCAATAGCGGGGGGAGGATTTGAACCTCCATCCTCCTGGTTATGGGCCAGGCGAGCTACCAGTTGCTCTACCCCGCGATGAGTACCCCGCTCAATCACCGCAGGGGCTACATAACCCTCCCGTGCTCTCTGCCGCAGTCTGGGCATGCACCTATTCCTCGCCAGCCCGAGCCGCATGGACACGATTCGTCGCGAGATTCCGTCAGGCCCATCCGAGGCCCGATGGTTTTGATCCACGCTCTGAGACCGGCTTCTGTCGGTTGCCTCGTAGAAACACCCGTCAAATAGCCGTGACAGAATGACTCAAGGCATTGGATATTGTTCCGAAACTCCTGCTCCGTGATCTCCGGAACGATTCGCGACTGCGATTCTGCCGGCGGAATCGCAATCATCGCGGAGGGCGCTGAGGGTGTTGGCGACGTTTGGCTTTTGAGCCACTTGCCGAACTTGGCCAGGACATCACCCTGAATGGTCAGCACCTCTATGGCTTTGCGGTAGTACTCCGCTGCTGCTGTGTCGACCGGTGCCTGTGAACCCGACCGGAGCAACTCGCGGATCTCACACGCGAAACGGTAGACCTCAAGCATGCAGTTTATGATGCTATCGCGGCCATCCAAATCGTTTGGGTTGGATAGCATGCATATTCTGTTGATTCGCTCCACGATCTCGCTATGTCCGTTCATCTCTGTGTCCTCTGTGCCCTCTGTGGCAAACCTCTTTTCGTGCCGGCTACGCCGGCTCGCGACTCAGTCGAACCAGTCCCGCGTCAAGGGACAGCGGCACTTCTCACAGGCAATCCGATCGATTCGACCCGCATCGTCGAAGTACAGGGCAAGTCCGATCATGGATTTAATCTTCGGACGCATGTCCTCGAGGCTCTCGTGCTTCAACCGGTCGGGCTCCTCTCCAATCACTTTGCCCTTGCCACAGATCGGGCAGGTGAGACGAGGGAACTCGGTTGCGTCCAGTCGAGGCCGATCCTGACGAGACAACCATGATTTCTCCAGCCATAGCCGCAGGATGTAGAAAAGTCTCTTCTCTGCATCCTGCTCAACCGCGGAGGACGTGGGGAACATCGCGAGGAGGTCCGTCGCATGCCGATTGATATTTATAAGGGCCAACTCAATCGAAAACTTTCCTTTGGTGCAATACGACGCGATTGCCTGAAGTTTCGCTCTGATCTCGTGGACTCGATCTGTCATCTCTGGGCCCTCTGTGGCAAACCTCTTTTCGTGCCGGCCGGACTCGGCCGGCGACGTCCTTGCCGCCGGTCGTAATCCGCCGTCTGCGTGTGCCTGTCCGCAGCGGCGAGACGATCGACGCTGCGGTGAGATGCCAAAGCGGCGGCGGAAGCGGAGGGAGAGGAAGCGAGATTTTCCGCCGCCGTAACAAGCAGGACGGGCTGACGCCGCGGTTGCGGGGTTACGGACGCTTTGGCGTTGCGGCGCCGCCCGTTGGATCGGGGCCCGGAGGCGTGTCTTGTCGTCCTGACTGCCGTCCGCTCCATCTGTTTGCCTCCGAAAGCCCCTGGAATCTACTATCTGCGATTGACGATTTACGATCTCAGACCCTGCTCAGTCGCCGCGGGGGCTGTCAGGGTCGCGACGTCCGACTGGGAGGATCGTTCTGAGGACCGCCGGGCTTTTCCTCGTCGGGGGCGTCCTCGGTTTCTACCACGCCGGATTTCACAAGGTCCAGCCGCTTCGAATCGAACCACTGCGCCTCGATCGGCTTGCCATCGTGCAGCGACTGAGGCTCGACGCAGATCCTGTCGCAGCCGTGCAGCCAGATGGTTCTCCCCGTCGCGATGCCCTTGAACCCCGTGATCTTGTCTCGCACCAACGACCCCAACTTAATCGTTTCCATTCTCCGGGGCCTCCAAATGTCAAAATGGGTAAAATTTCTTGACTGTTTGCACATCTGACCGTATAATAAACACCGCTCACTGGAGGAGCGGATCAATCGCTTGGCTGGAGCCAACCAGCCGAATGATTGCACATCTGGAAGGGATTCACGCATGGCTTTCGAGGCGCCAACCTCGTCTGCCCGCCATTGGTTTTCGCCCGTCTTCGATCTTGGTCATTTCAAACCCTTCCGCAACCCGTCTGCCTTGACCGATCAATTCATCCGTATGGAGCAAACTGTACAGAGTGTATCGGCTGAAGTCAAGGGAAAAAGAAGCAAAAACTTCCTTTTTCTTCGCCAAGATTCTTTTTGCTTCGTGGCGTTTCTTCTAAATGCCGGGAAAATATGGGCTTGTGTGCAGAAAGGATGAACGACCATGGTACGATGCGAGGAGCATATGACAAAGGAAAAGTTCACCCACGCGATTGACGCAGGCATCAAAGCGCAGTTCGAAGCCGTGGCGGAGACTCTGCCTGGCAACAAGTACGAGATCGTCGAAGCGATGATCCTTGCGTTTACAGCTCTGCCGGCGGAGCTACAACTGAAACTAGTCTCGGCCCGCTCTGAGGACCGGGAACCGGCCCTGGCCGCGATTGCAGTGACTCGCATACGTCCGCCAAAAGCGAAATCTGCTGGGTAGTCATGCCACGGCAGGCAGTCCCCAGCCGTTGGAGCGTGAATCGATTTTCGATAGAGGTGTGACAATCAACGGGGCGAATCATGGTGTTACTTCCCTCATCAAGGTATTTCTCCTGACGGGCAGTTCCTCGCTCTTCCAAGCGGATCGTGTGACGCCCGCCAAGTGTCGTCGATCTTAATTACGGGTTTCACCCAGGTCAAGCAAGATTTCGTCTCTGCCTGGTAGAATTTTCGCGATGATTTTCCATGGTCACGCGTCTGTCATAACAGCCCGGCGATGTCCGCCGAGACGCATAGCAACCCCAAAATCCTGTGGAGGTGAGAGACATGAGACAGCCACTGTGCATCGGACTGACCGCGATGATTTTGCTGGCCGGCTGCGCCGGACGGCAAGTGTACTACAAGCCTGGACTGACCCCTGAGCAGGTCCGAGACGCCCACATGGCCGTGATTTACAGCGTGTCGACCACGGGGCCCGTGGTCCGATCGTCCCGAGACGAGTTGCGAGTGTACCTTTCCGTCATGGAACGGGAGGGCATTCAGAAGTTGCCGGAAAGCCAGTTGCCTCCTGGGGTTACGATCCTGGCTGAATGCTATACAGATCCGATCACGAAGATCCGCTCGTATACGTACTACGCAGGGGTGCCGGACGCGAACAATCCGGGTGTGATCGGAGGACCTGCGAGGGTGGATGAATAAGCTTGGGAGTGGCTGCTTTGGAGGCGATCTGGAGGAGTTGAAGAGGCGGCGACCGTAGGATTGCAGAGGGACCTTATTGACCTGGTTGACCGCGTTGACCTCTTTGACCTTATCTTTCGCAATAGCGCCCCGGCCCGCCCGAAAGCGGGCCGGGGGCTGGTAGCCCGTCCGCAGAGGTGCGCGGGCGGGCGGATGACTCATAACATTACGTCGGCTGGGTTAATCAGCGAGAGTGGTGTCCACATCCGCAACCGTATCTGTCGTCCTCCGCTGTGCAGCAACACGGCGAACCATCGGGGGCTGTATGCCAATCGCGGCCGCCTTGTTTCGCACGTCGGGCGCGGATCTCGCTGTCACGACGGGTCAACTCTGCGTAGATTTGCTCGCGGGTTGGACGTTCAATGCCGGGAAACTCCCGCTCGATAGCGGCATCATCGCCCGATTTGATGTGCCGCAACAACGTCCGCAGAGGCTCCATTCCGAGTTCATTCCATTTCGTTGCCATTGTCTCACCTCATAATCAGATGTGTCAGTCATCCATCGGGCTGGGCCACCACGCCCTTGCCCTCTACTACTATCATAGACCCCCGAGACGAGAAAACCTTCGACCAAAAACGAAAAAACACT
>CAZLOF010000030.1:13415-16036 GCA_964560745.1 uncultured Thermoflexus sp. | reverse complement strand
GAGCGCCCAGCGCGTATTTGGCCTGCGGCAAATACGCGAATCGACCAAATTGCCATTCACCCCAATGGCGAAACGGTGGCAACCGCCAATTGTTTGCGGATTAATCGCTCGGCGGGGTTAAATGGCAATAGCCGCTGCCAAGTGGCTAGCTTGGCCTTATGGCGGCCCAACCGTGCAGATCTGGCCCAACAACTGGTGTGGAGTGCCATCAATAGCCCGCATCATGACTCATTAACCGCGCTGCGGTTTAATCAAGATGGCTCACGCCTGGCATCGGGCGACCGTGATGGTTTGATTTTGGTGTGGGCATTAACTGCTGGCGCGATGGCAGACGGCAAACAACCGACTTTAACGTTAGCGCGGCGCGAGAACCCGATCACGGCGTTGGTTTTTAGCCACAATAATGATTGGCTGGCAGCGAGTGATAATGTTAATAATGGCGATGGGCGTGTGATGCTGTGGGATTTAGCCCAAGCGCAACTTGTGGGTGGCGGGTTTATTGGTCATACTGGCAACGTGACAACACTTGCTTTTAATGCAGATGATCGTTTGTTGTTTTCGGCTGGCAATGACGGGCGGGTGTTTGCTTGGTCCAGCGACCCAAATGCGTGGCTGGCGCGGGCCTGCCGGTTTGTAGTGTGTGAGTAAGAGATTGGATTATGCAATTACCCACTGCCGAAGCACTACAATATAAAGCAAAAAGCCCAACAACAGCTTTGATCAGCAAAGATACACTTTGCATCTCTTAATATTCATTCGCTATGGCACATAACACTGTTTTTATTTTGATTGATGGTCTGCGCCCCGATGCAATTGCACAGACCAATTGCCCCAATTTGCGAGGGCTGATGGCGCGCTCGGCCTACACCTTGTGCGCCCGCAGCGTCATGCCGTCGATCACCTTACCCTGTCACATGTCGATCTTTCACAGCGTGCCGCCCGAGCGGCATGGCATTGTGAGCAATACTTGGGTGCCGATGGCCCGCCCATTGCCCGGCTTAATTGAGGTCGCGGCGGTGCATGGCATTCGCTGCGCCCATTTTTACAATTGGGAACCCTTACGCAACCTTAACACACCTGAAACGTTGTGGATGTCGTTTTTTAACGACACCAGCAAATTAATCGATGGCGATGCGATTACTGTCGAGATTGCGTCGAGCATGATTCCACGTTTTCGGCCTCAATTTTCATTTGTGTATTTAGGCACAGTTGACACAATGGGGCATGTTTTTGGCTGGATGAATGACGGTTATATGCAACAAATTGCGCGAGTCGATGTCGAACTGGGTAAATTGTTGGCGGCTTTGCCAGCCGATGCAAATATCGTCTTGCAAAGCGATCACGGTGGGCATGACCGCACCCATGGCACCGACATGCCCGAAGATATGCTTATCCCCTGGATGGCATCAGGGCCGGATATCAAAGCTGGCATCATTCAATCGGCGGTTAGTTTGCTCGACACCGCCCCAACACTTGCGCGGTTGCTTGGCTTTAAGCCACATCCGCAATGGGAAGGGCGCGTGGTCGAAGAAATTTTTGCTTAAAACCTTGAACCCAATTCAGAGAACCCTGTGTGCCAATGGCGTAAACCTTGCTGTTTATGAATATGTTGGCGAAGTGACACCACAACAGCCGCCCGTCATTTTTTTTCATGCCAGCAGTTTTCACGGTCGATGTTGGAACCAAGTGATTACACATTTGCCGGGTTGGCAATGTTGGAGCGTCGATGCCCGTAATCATGGGCATAGCGCCAAAACCGATGTGCATAACCCTTGGCCCAAGATGGGGCATGATGCTGTTGACCTATTACGGCAATTAGACTTGCGTGGGGCCATTGGGGTCGGGCATTCGCTGGGTGCAAATCAATTAACCCGTGCCGCATCGATGTTGCCAGAGGCATTTTCGGCGTTGTTGCTCATCGACCCCGTTATTTTTAGCCCAGATTGGTATCATTTAGACGATTACGATGCTAATACGCATTTCACCATACAACGCCGCAACCAATGGCGCAGCCCCGATGAAATGTTTGAACGTTTTAACGGACGCAAACCATTTGCAAACTGGCAGCCCGCTGTGTTGCGTGATTATTGTCAATATGGCTTATTGCCCGCCCCAAATGCCGAAGCTGGCTTTGTGTTGGCATGTTCACCTGAGGCCGAGGCCAATGTTTACACCAGTTCACGCTTACGGCAAAACAGCGACATTTACACTCACATCACCAATATTCAGCAACCTGTGCATATTTTGCGCTGCACCCGCATTGCCACATCCATCAACGATCTCGATGCCTCACCAACCACGCCCAACCTCGCCAGCCACTTTGCGCATGGGCGCGACATCCCTCTACCGCCCTCCTATTCGCACTTCATTCCGATGGAAGACCCTGCGCTTATCGCACATCAGGTTAAAGTGCTGAGGGAGAAGTAGAAAGTGTAAAGTGCAAAGTAAAACGTAAGCAGTTAGTACTTCACTTTATACTCGATACCTTCTACTTTCTACTTTTTACTTTGCACTTTGCACTTCTCTATGAATTGGACCAAACTTGGGCTAATCTTGCCCCCTCCTACAAATTTGCCTTGGATGAACTCGCACGCGGCGTTGCCATTTGCTGAGCATGTAAC
>CAZLOF010000030.1:0-13405 GCA_964560745.1 uncultured Thermoflexus sp. | reverse complement strand
CATTCGAGCCAACAACACCGCCACCTAAAATGACTACTTTAGCGGGCGCGACACACAACAGCGTTCGATTATTGGCTATGCCCAAATTGACCTTAACAACCCTCGACACTCGCTAGTCGTTCATCCACAACCAATTTTGAGTTATGGCGGTTTAGCCCGCTATGATGAACACGGGGCCATGAATTCATGGGTAACTTATCACAATGGCAAAAAATATTTGTATTACATTGGCTGGAACTTGGGCGTGAGTGTGCCATTTCAAAATTCAATCGGGTTAGCCATTGCCGATGAAGGCAGCATGAATTTTGAGAAGGCTGGGCCAGGGCCAATTTTGGGGCGCAATTGGTTTGACCCATGTTTTGTCGCCAGTTGTTGTGTGCTGGTCGATGGCGGGATTTGGCGGATGTGGTATTTATCGTGTATGAAATGGGAGATCGTGGATGGCAAACCGCGCCATTATTATCACCTTAAATATGCCGAATCTGCCGACGGCATCATTTGGCGGCCCACTGGCAAAGTGTGCATCGACTTTAAAAATGCTGGCGAATACGCCATTTCACGACCAAGCGTGATTAAAGAGCCAAATGGCTTGTATCGCATGTGGTTTTCATATCGCGGTGATCGTTATCGCATCGGCTATGCCGAATCACGCGATGGCCTTGATTGGACACGCATGGACGCACAAGTGGGTATCGATATCTCAGATAACCCCGATGATTGGGATGGCAAAATGGTCGAATACCCGCATGTGTTTGATCACCTTGGCAAGCGTTATATGTTGTATAACGGTAACGGCTATGGCATGACTGGAGCCGGGTTAGCCGTTGCGACATAGCCAATGAACATTCCCCAGCATTACACGCCACCGGGTGCGCGTAAAGCCAAGCTCCATTATTATTTGCATTTACCCAAACCCGATGCCGCCCATACTGGCAACGGCTGGCCGCTGATTGTGTTTTTGCATGGCTCAGGCGAGCGTGGGCGCGATTTGCGTAAATTGCGAAAGCATGGCTTGCCCAAACGCATTGCCCAAAGGCACGACATCCCCGCCATTGTCGTCTCGCCTCAATGCCCGCTGGGGTCGTGGTGGACACCTCATTTTGGGGCGGTGATGGGTTTGATCGACACCATTGTGGCAACACAAAAAATCGACCCAAAACGAATTTACCTGACCGGTTTAAGTATGGGCGGTTACGGCTGTTGGGAGCTTGCCAGCCAATATCCGCAGCGCTTTGCCGCCATAGTGCCCATTTGTGGCGGTGGGCGCAAACAATTTGGTTTTCCGGCGCGGGTTAATGTGTTGCGTCATATGCCCATTTGGGCTTTTCATGGGGCGCTAGATGCTATTGTGCCGCCGCATGAGAGTGAAATATTGATTAAAACCTTGCGGCGATGTGGTGGTAGCCCGCGCTATACCCTTTACCCCGACCTTGCCCATGATTGTTGGAGTGCCGCTTATGCCGAGCCAGCGTTATTTGCGTGGTTATTTGAGCAAAAAATACTTGGCTGAGTGGTGTTGATTTGTGACTCGTGACTCGTGACTCGTGGGCCATAACTCACGAGTCACGAGTCACAAATCACTATCTTTGTTCACTTTCGTCAATACCAAAGCGCTTGATCAATTTGTCGGTGATATTGCGCACACGCTGGGCAATTGGCGGCAAGGCTGGCGGCGTGTCGCTGACAGCTTCCGTTGGCGGGGCTTTATCATCATTTGTGGGGTGAATGGGTTCAATCAGGCGCGAGGCTTCGCTTGGGCGCGGCGTATTTCGTGTTGGGCTAGCGGCTTCGGCTGGTGACGTAAAACGCTCTGCTGAGCCGATAATTTGCTCAAGCTTGCGCAAAGTCTCTTTGGCGGCGTTTAATTCGCGCCGCATACTCGCTGCTTCAGCTTCAAGATCAACAATATGTTGCTTGAGCGTGGCAAGCAATGATGACGCTAATGCATCTGGGTTGGGGTTCGCTGAGGTCCGGTTGCTTTGGGGTTGATTCATGATGACGCTCGCTTAGAATTTTAACTCAGGTTGAAATTGTGTTTGCAAGCTTGCGCTTGCAAGCCATTGCGTCTGTTGATTTTGGTATCATACTCAATTGCGTGAAAGCTCTAACCCATTTTTCCCTTATTCTCATCAGCCTCATATTAGCGGCGTGTGCCGCGCCAACCCCGCCGCCCACGGCAAAACCGGCTGCACCTGCGGCTCCGGCCTCGCTCGACGAATTACCCATTTTGCCCACCATTAGCCCCAAAATGAGCGCCCTGTATAAAGCGGGGTTGGCGCAAGGCAATAACCCGCGAGTATTTACAAAATTGGGCGATTGTATGACTGACAACCCTGATTTTTTGCGCCCATTGGCCGAAGGGAAAACCGAATGGGCTGATTATGCCGCGCTTAAGACGGTGGTTGAGCAATTTAAGGGTGTGCCAGCCCGCAGCGAGCAGGGTTGGCGTGATGACTCATTTACCACCACTACTATCACCTCGGCGGGTGGGTTTAATGTGGCTGGCCCACTCGATGCCACTTGGGCCGACCCCAAATGGTGCAAGTCTGGCGAAAGTCCGTTGTCGTGTGAATATCGTCTCGCCAAACCCAGCATTGCAGTAATTATGTTTGGCACCAATGACGTAACCGCCACCGAGTTGCCCGACTTTGAACGTTATTTGCGCGAAATTTTAGATGAAACGCTCAAACGCAATATTGTGCCATTGCTACACACATTTCCATCGCGTCCAGAGAACCCCGAAAAATCGGCCCAATTGAACCAGATTGTGGTGAAAGTGGCGCGTGAGTTGGATGTGCCACTGGTCAATTTTCAACGTGCGATTGCGTCATTGCCCAACAAAGGGGTTGACCCGAACAATACCACGCATTTGTCGTTGCCCGCCGCGGGTCGCTCAGACGTATTTAGCGCCGAGGGGTTAAAAAGCGGCGCAAATATGCGCAATTTGGTAACATTGCAGGCGTTAGATTTGGTGCTGAAGGCTGGGAAATAAAAACGAAAATTATTCTGATCTTTAATTTATAATACTATTAATTTAGCAATTGTTGTTTATGGTTAGATTTTCTTACTATATCTGAGATTACTAAATTTATGAAAAGCGGCATGAACCCTTTACCGCTAACAGAATCAGTTGCTGGCACTCGTATTTACCAGTCAGCAGGTGAAATAATAGCTGCTCAAGATGCCTTGGCTTATCAGCATCTTTTACTAAAAGCATGGCATGAACTTCAACTTACAGCAATATTATCAATTAACGGTATTCCAACCGTTTATGTTCGCGATGATATAAAACCTGTTGAACCTCAAACAATTGCAGAATTACATCGTAAGTTTTGGAATCAAGGGTTAGCTACTATTTTTTTACTACGGGATACTAACCGAATCCGTGTATTTTCTGCGATGAAAATACCGATTAATCCAAAAACAGCAACCGAAGAAGATATAGAAAATAATCTATTGGTTGAGGCGATCAATCATTCGACACAAGCTATTCAAGAAACACTAATTCTTAAGATTGCAACAGGTCAATATTATGCTTCTAAGCCTGAATGGTTTATTACAAATCAGGGGATTGATTCATATCTTTTGCGCAACCTTGAGGCTGTTCGTAATGAGTTGGTTGCTGGCAAAGATAGCCTTAGTATTAGCATTGCACACGCATTTTTGGGGAGAATTTTATTTGTTTGTTATTTATGCCATCGTGGAATTATTAATCTCTCCACTTATTTTCCAGATAAGGATTACGATCAATTACAAGATTTACTTTCTAACCATGATGCGCTATATAACATACTCTTTCCTAAGCTGAAAGAAGAATTTAACGGCAGCATGTTTGATAACGATCTGTTTGAGGAAGGCAAAAAGGTAAAACCACATCACCTTGAAGCTGTGCAAAGTTTCTTAAATGGAGATGACGTTACACGCCATCAAAAAACACTTGGAATATGGGCTTACGATTTTAGTTTTATTCCCATTGAGCTTATTAGCTCTATTTATGAGAAGTTTTTAGGTGCAGAAGATGATGGGCAACAAAAAAAGTTAGGCGCTTACTATACACCGCGTTTCTTAGCTGAAATGACCCTTGAAGTTGCATTAGAAAATAGAGAAAATTATCATGGTTTGCGTTTCTTAGACCCAGCTTGTGGCTCAGGCATTTTTCTTGTTTTGATGTTTAACCGACTGGTAGCTGAATGGAGATCACAACAAAAAGAAGAAGGGTCGCTTATTCAACAAGCACAAGCGTTGCGTGAAAGATTAAACTTGCTAAGGGGCATAGATAAAAACCCAACTGCATGTCGAATTACATGTTTTAGCCTTTATGTTGCATATCTTGATCAGTTTAATCCACCAGATGTACGAAAACATATGGAACAAACTGGCGAAAAGTTGCCAGCGCTTTTACACGCTGACAAGATCGACACAAAAAATTTATCTGTAATCTGGGAACAAGATTTTTTTGCTGTCGCCGGTGAATGGCAAGGGCAGTTTGACATTATTGTAGGAAATCCACCCTGGGTAGGACGTGGGACAAAACAAATTGCACAAGCATTTGTCGAAAAAATACCCGCATTGCTTTCGCGAACAGGTAAAGCAACGCTTGTTGTTCCATCTAAAATTTTACTTAACAAGACCAATAAGTTTCAATCTAAATGGCTGGCATTGGTTACACTTGAAAAGGTGGTGCAATTAGCTGATTACAGCTTTATATTATTTAATAAAGCTAAAAGCCCCGCAGCTATTATGCGCTTTGTAAATATTCCTGCGCAATCCAATCACAATATCGAGTATGTGACCCCCAAGGTGACACTTACAGACTTACGAAATGGGGTAATTAGTGTTTCTCCACAGGATCGCAAATGGATTCGACAAGCTCACGTTATGCAAGCTGCGGCGCAAGGAACAGCTGGGAGCATATGGAAGATGCATTTGTGGGGAACGCCACGCGACCAAAAGTTGCTGGCTTATTTATTAACCTTTCCCAAATTAGAAGATCACATCGTTTTACCAAGTAAGAATCGAAATGAAGAACTTCCCCCAAATATTTGGATAGCCGGTGTAGGTTTTCAACCAAAGAACAAAAATGCGCAAAAAGAACCCGCAACCAATTTAAAACCATTGGGAAGTTGGCGGACAGATGACGAGTTTATTTCACATGAGGACATTAAAGATCTTTATTTTATATCTAAGCAATGGACATCAACCTTGGGCAAACATTTATTAAGCACAGATAACTTATTAGATGCACTTCGTCGTAAACCTTCAGACAAAATTTTTACCGCACCATTGGTTGTTTGGAATCGTGGATTTACAAACGTATCTTTTTTTGATCGCAATGTCCGATTTCAACATGCTCTGCATTCGATAGCAGGGCCATCACAAGACGTGTCCAAATTAGTTTTTTTAACAGCTTTTTTGCGGTCTAAATTGGCTAGGTATTTTATTTTTCACACAACAGCCAGTCTCGGTAGTGAACGTGATCAGGTTCACCTTCATGAAGCACTTCAACTACCATTTTTATTGCCTGAACATGAAGAGGCATTGCCAAATAATCAAATATTAATGGATCAAATAGTTACACAACTTTTGATTTTGAAAGCTGAAACTGAAAGGATTACAGATATAGTTAATAAAGAAATATCATTTTTAGACTCTCCAAATTTAGGTGTTTTAGGTGATTATCAAGGGACTTCAACACAAACTTATTCTGAGCAGCGAGATAGCTTAGTAGAAAAATCGCGACAAGTGCAAGCACAATTAGATCCTTTAATTTATCAATACTTTGGTTTAACCAATCAAGATATAGCCTTAGTAGAAGATACGTGTAATATTTTTGATAAGAGCGACACGCCAGCTTCATTCAATCCAGCTAAACCGATTCCCACATTACAAAGTGTAGATGCAAACGAAATGAAAAACTATGCAGATATGTTAACCCAAACATTGAATGAATGGGCCAGCGGCGAAGTGCAAATATCTGCAACTGGGAGTAAAGACAATGAGACTGGCTTAGGACTTTTAGAACTCCGTCAGACAGTAAATGCCGAACCCTATACGATTAGTGCTTCTCCTCAGAATTTAGCTCGAAGTATGAATAAGTTGCAACAAATATCCCGCCAAAGAACAGGCATTTTAGAATATCAACATAGTGGTTGGTATTTTGATAATAATCGCATTATTATTGTTAAACCTGCCCGACTTGGGGAATGGACACAGACAGCGGCACTCAATGATGCGGCTGAGATTTATGCTCATATTTCTATGGCACGCCAATCTTAAAAATTATGACTGATGCCGCATCGTGGATCCCTTTGTTTCCAGAAGAACAAATCCCTAAAATTTTCGAGGCAATTTTCCGGTGCATGTCTGAGATCAAAAAGCAAACGCCGAATGAGTTGGAGACATCGCTTAATAAGCGGCTCGCCAAAAGTTTGATGCGCGACCCAAAAATGCGGAATAGCCCCCTTGATATTTCTCGAGAAATGATTACGGACGATGAAGATTCTGATGCTGAAGGGCGATTAGATATTGTTTTTAAATACTCTACTGCAGAGATTAAACCTTGGCCTTATTTTGCACTTGAAGGAAAGCGACTATATGTGACATTTTCTTCTGGGAAAAAGAAGGAATCTCTTGTTTCAAAGTATCTTGGTCATCAAGGAATGATGTGTTTTATTACTGGACGCTATGCGAATGGTCTAAAGTCAGGGGCAATGCTTGGTTACGTTTTTGATGGCGATATTTTAAAGGCACACAATGCAATTTCACGAAGTATTCAGAAAAAACACACAAAATTGTTAACTAAGCCACCGCACCAATTATCTCCATCTAAGATTTTTTCTCATCAGCAGGTTTCAGAAACATTTCACACACTTTCGCACGGTGATTTTCAGCTTTTTCATATATTAGTTGCCGTTTAATCATATTACAAAGGGCAATTTTTAAGTTTAATTTTGAGACATTTCCGGAATCAACTCGCCCATTTGTTTGCGGATGGCAACAGAATCGTTGCGCTCGGCAACGGCGGCCAGTGCGATTACGGCCTCGTTTAAGCCCATTGGAATATTGGCCTCGCTATTGGTGGCGATGAATATTTTCTCGTGGCGGGTGCGTTCATAATTTTCGTGCGATAAAAACAGCTCTTCGTATAACTTTTCGCCCGGGCGAATGCCGGTGAAGGCGATGTCAATATCGCGCCCGGGTTGCAAGCCCGACAATTCAATCAGTGTGCGGGCGAGATCAAGAATTTTGACCGGTTCGCCCATATCGAGCACAAAAATCTCGCCACCTTGCCCCATCACCCCGGCTTGTAGCACCAATTGCACCGCTTCGGGGATGGTCATAAAAAAGCGCTCCATGTCGGGATGCGTCACTGTGACCGGCCCACCTGCCGCAATTTGTTTGCGGAAGGTTAGCACCACGCTGCCGCGACTGCCCAACACATTGCCGAAACGCACCGCGCAAAAGGGGCGTTTTTTGCCATTAAAGCGTTGATTGGCGGCCTGAATGACCAACATTTCGGCGATGCGTTTGCTGGCCCCCATCATGGTGGTCGGGTTGACTGCCTTGTCGCTCGAAATCATGACAAACTTCTCGACATCATAGGTCACGGCGGCATTCACCAACGTTTGGGTTCCAATAATGTTATTGGTCACGGCTTCGGGTGAGTTTTTTTCCATCAACGGCACATGTTTGTGGGCTGCCGCATGAAAAACAACCTGTGGGCGATAGTCGCTCATCAGCGCATTCACACGGGCGGCATGACGCAAATCACCAATAACAGCGCTGATTTTGGCTTGGCTTGGGTCAATTAAGCCCGACTTTAGCATTTTGCTACGCAGTTCGTTCAGTTCGTTTTCAATCTCAAACACGCTGTTTTCGCCATGCCCAAAAATGATGAGCTGTTCGGGCTGACAGCGCAAAATTTGGCGGCACAGCTCGCTGCCAATTGACCCACCGCCGCCGGTGACCAACACGCGCTTGCCGCGCAAAAGTTGCTGCACACCGGCGGTATCGGTCACAACGGGTTCGCGGCGCAATAAATCTTCGATTTGAATATTGCGCAGTTGGTTAATATTGACTTTGCCGTCTAAAATTTCATAAATGCCCGGAATGATGCGGGCGCGAGCGCCCGATTGTTCGCTCCATTGCATCACTTGGCGCAACACTTTGCCGGTGGCGGTTGGCATGGCAATGATGGTTTGCTCGACATTTAGGCTGGTAATAAGGCGCGGCAAGTCGGCAGATTTGCCCAATACCGACAAGCCATAAATCCTCACGCCTTGCTTGGCGGGATCGTCATCCACAAACCCCAAGGTATGAATACCCATTTGTGGGTTTTGGCTGATCTCGCGGGCGATCATGGCCCCGGCATCACCAGCCCCAACAATCAGCGTTGGCACACTGTCGTGTGAGCCATGCTGAATGCTGCGGCGACGCTGTTGTTGTACCGAAAATTTGCTGGCCGAGCGAAACAATAAGCGCGGCCCGGCTGTGGCCCAAATTGCCAACACAAGATAAATAAAAGGCGCAGAACGCGGCACGACAATCTCTGGAAAGATGAAATTAGCGACAACGAGGCTGACACAACCGCCCAAGATGACGCCGCTGATGGTGCCGATGGTGAGCAATAACATATCTTCGGTGGCGGCATAACGCCACATGCGCCCGTAGACATTGGTCTTGTAAAAAATGCCAATCGTCGAGAAGATGGTGCTGCCGCCCAAAAGTAAAATACCGCTGAGGTAATCAGAGACATTCACCCGATCAAGCCTGAGCATATAGGTGGCACAAGCGCCCAACAATAGCAGTAACCCATCGGCAAAGAGGAAATAGCGATTCCGTAACATCAGACGTTTTGAGTATAGTCGTTGCGACGAAGATTATATGCCGTGACAAACAGCCGTGTGTTGGTTCGCCGCACCCCATACTTCGATGATGACAATTTCGGGCCACGTGTTTAGGCGGGTGGGTGTGCTGGCTTCGCCACAGCCCGATGTAATATAGACGTGGCCTTGGGGCAGGTGATATGACCCGCGATAAAGGTTATATTTCACCGGCACACCGAGGCTGGGTGCGAATGGCAAATAAATTTGCCCGGCGTGGGTGTGACCAAACAAAAATAAATCAGCAGGGTAAGGTATTTCTTGCATCAGGTCGGGGTTGTGGGCAATGACGATATGGCTCTCGGTGGTGTTTGGGTTGGCGGTGGCAAATGCTTGCTCAATGTCATACTCATCGACCCACAATTCACCGATACCGGTGATGCGTAATCCTTCAGCGATGGCGATTGATTCGTTATGTAAAACGCGGATATTTAAATCGGGGAGTAGCACTTTAAGTTCATCTTTGCGCGGGGTGCGATCGTGCAAGCCATGATCGTGATTGCCCAATACGGCAAAGACCCCCAACCGCGCCCGTAAATTTTGGAGCGGATGCAGCAAATCGCTTAGCCGCAAATGGGCGGGGGGATGTCCATAAAAATCACCACCATATAAAATGAGGTCGGGGGTATGGGCGTTGATGGCGTTTACGACATGGCTGGCCCAGTTTGCGCGTTTGAATCGCCCGACGTGTAAATCGGAAAAATAAGCGATGGTGTAGGTTGGGGCGGCATTGGCAGCTTTTTGCCCAATTTGCAAACGCCGCACCTGCAATTGTTTGGGCGCAATAAACCGCGCATAAATGCCAATGGCGGCGCATAACATCACACCCAATGCAAGTGCCGCCCAAAGCCATTGCCCACGCCACGCCGCAATCACCATCCCCAACACTGCCACGATGCCTACGGGCAGTGATGCCATAAAAATAAGGTCTATTAACCGTTCAATATTCGGGTAAACGAAATCTGTAATAAATTTTGGTGGGCGCATGAAGAAAAGGATGAAGAAGGATTAGGGATTGAGGATTAGGGATTGGGGATCAGGGATTAAAGATAACAACATGTATTGGTCAAAGCTCATGGCTCATGGCTCAAAGCTAATCCTTAATCCCCAAGCCTCAATCCCTAATCCCTAATCCTTCCCCCCATGCTTCCGCCGCGTTCATAATTAAATCGCATGAGGGGTCTTTGAGGTCAGAATAGAGACCAGTGTCATCACCAGCGATGACGGCCAACCGACGTTTTAGCTCGGCATAGGTTGCGGCTTGTTTTGGGTGCGCCCGCAGATAGTCACGAAATAGGATGGGGTAGCGCTGGTTGGGGTTGCCAGCAATGCGCACATGAATATTGGTGGCACGTTGACCATCGGCTTCGCGAAAGAGGCGTTTTTGCCAGGCTTGGGCTGGGTGCGTGTCATCAGGTGGTTGATGATCGGCTTGAATATGGGGGCGATAAACATAACCGAGCGCCGTCAATGCCGCAATCAAGCGTGAGTCGGTTTCAGCCGACAAATCGGCCACTGTAATTTGAATATCGATGCGGTCTTTGGCCGCCAAGCGCGGCACTGAGGTCGAGCCGATGTGGTCAATGCTTATGGCAAGATCACCTAATGCCTGACGTAGCCGTTGTTTAATTGCGGTAAATTCTTGCGGCCAACTTGGCTTGTAATCAACAATTTCGATCATGACGACCCATATTATCACTGGCGCTATAAATTTTAGAAGAAAGTTTCACGCAAAGACGCAAAGACGCGAAGAATTTTTTTAATCTTTGCGCCTTTGCGTCTTTGCGTGAAATTTTTTATGTTTTATGCATACAACCACAACGCCTCTAAACCACGCAAGGCCACATCGTGCCGCCAATGTAAAGGCTGTGAGACATCTCGTTTTAAATTGGGGCAATGTGCCAGCAAGGCCGCCAAAACCAGTGGGGCCTCAAGCCGTGCCAGTGGCGCACCGAGACAAAAATGCACACCAAAGCCAAAGGCAATGTGTTTATTGGCTTTGCGGGTGACATCTAATTGATTTGGATCGACAAAATGGGCCGGGTCGCGGTTAGCCGCGCCCAATAGGCCAATGATTTTTTGCCCAGCCCGCAGGTTGTGCCCAGCGATGACACAATCTTGGGTGATACGGCGTGAGCTACGTTGCACCGAGGTGTCATATCGCAATAATTCTTCAAAGGCAGCAGGGATAAGATTAGGGTGTTCGCGCAATAATTGCAATTGCTCAGGATGTCGCAACAAGGCCAACAAACCATTGGTCAAAGCGTGGGTAGTGGTTTCGTGCCCGGCCACAAACAAAGTGACACAGGTCGAAATTAGCTCATCCTCGCTCAGGGCATCGCCCAAATCGCGGGCGGCAATCATGGCGCTCAGCACATCATTTTGGGGGTGGCGGCGATGTTGGGCAATAAGATCAGCCAAATAAGCCCTAAAATCGGCTAGCCCGGCTTGTGTCGCCAAAATAACATCTGGGTCGGGGCGGCTGGCGCGGGCATGCAAATTATTCACATCGACCGCCCATTTGCGCAACAAATGATGATCATTGGCAGGCGCACCCAACATTTCAGCGATCACAATCGCTGGCAATGGGTAGGCGATTTCGGTCATAAAATCGAATGGTTGAGGCGAGTTTGACAGCGCTTGCGCGATTAAGCGCTCGGCTAGCGCCGCCACTTTGGGCCGCAATGATTCAATCAGTGCTGGCGTAAATGACTTACTCACCAAGGCCCGCAACCGCGTATGATCGGGTGGGTCTGAGTGCGTAATGCCAACACTATAATGCTGCCGCAATAACCCAACTTGGCTGCGGGCCGGTTCGGGCAATTCATCGAGCAGCGCCCCCACCCGCCCATGCGATGAAAAAATAAGCGGCTGCCGTAAATGTGCCGCAATGTCATCATAGCGCGTCAATAGCCATGCGTTCCAAACATTGCTCCAATACACCGGCGCGTTTTCGCGCAGTTTTTGGTAAATGGGGTATGGGTTGGCAAAAAAATCATCGCTCGATAAATCTTTATCAAATGCACCATCATTTATGCTCATACAATGTATTATGCCTGCATAATGTAATCGCAAAGATGAATCGTTGGTTAATCGGCGTAATATCGTAAATAATTAGGTTGTCTAATTTGAATAATTTTCCGTTAAAATAATCCATATCATTTTTGTTTTTATCATCAATATCATCGCTTTTATACCAAGAAAGGGCAATAAATATGTTGACACGGCGTAATTTTTTTAAGTTTGGTGCAATCACAAGCGCTACTATCGCAGCCAATGCAATTGGGCTGCAACGGGCCACCGCCTACCCAATCGATGGCGAATCGAACCAAGGCCCCACCGACATTGCCGCCGATGGCACATCCATTCGCCCAAGCTTTCATTATGATCGCCGTTGGCGCTTGAGTGTTGGGCTAGACCCCGCCCCACGCCCATTTGGGCGCATTTACGGTTATAGCGTTATTATGGATCGCCCCTCGGTGCGTTCACGCGTGATGGGCTATTATTCGTGGAACGAGGTAGTACCAATTTATGGGCAAGCATTGTCAGATGAAAGCCCATCCAGTTATAACAAGATTTGGTATCGCACCGATGAGGGCTTTATCCATTCGGCCCAATGCCACCCGTGTGACGATGTGCCGAATGAGCCAAATATTGACATGCCAAAAGAGGGTTTTTGGGCCGAAATAACTGTGCCCAGCGCATTTGCGCGGGTGCAGCCCAATAAAAATGCATGGGCGATTTATACCTATTACTACGGCTCTACATTTAAAGTGATTGCGGCTGAACGTGACAAAGAAGGGCAGTTATGGTATCAGATCGACGATGAATTGAAGGGAAAACTGTTTTTTGTGCGGGCCGAGGCATTAAGACCAATTGATGCAAGCGAAATTGAGCCACTTTCTCCAGAAGTGCCATTAAACAACAAGCGAATTGAGGTTGATTTACGCACCCAATCGACCACTGCCTATGAATATGATAAACCAGTGTTTACAGCTCGTTGTGCCACAGGCGCTAAATTTTATAAACCCGATGGCACGGAAAAAGACTTTTTAACCACGCCCGGTGCTTACAACGTCTATCTTAAATATTTATCGCAACATATGGAAGGTGGCACCAAGCAGGAAGATGATTATTACGATCTGCCGGGCATCGGCTGGGTATCGTATTTCACTGGCAGCGGCATCGCCTTTCATTCAGCCTATTGGCATAATGACTTTGGCTTACCCCGTAGTCATGGCTGTGTCAATTTGCTGCCCGATGCGGCCAAATGGATTTGGCGTTGGACTTTGCCGGTAGCCCAAACCGATAAGCGCTTTACCAAGCTAGATAACTGGCGGGAAGGTACTGCTGTCCGGGTGTTTTACAGCAAGGCATAATGTGAAACCTTGCCACATTGTTTTTAAAGTTACGCATCAATTACACAAAACACCTTGCCAAATGCATTTGGCAAGGTGTTTTGTGTAATGAGCGAAAACCCAATAACAGACTTTTAGGCGTTATTTGCCTTCTTTTTTAATCTT
>CAZLOF010000029.1:11668-16310 GCA_964560745.1 uncultured Thermoflexus sp. | reverse complement strand
TTTCATTAAAGCAAAAATTTTGGCATATGTCGGGGCAACACAGACTATACTCAGCCCTCCAAATGCCAGCCACAGCCTCACTTACCGCCGAAAGTAATAAAACCTCGCCCCAACTGATTATCGCCTTACTACTCGTATGGGTGGTGTGGGGGTCAACCTACAACGCCATTAAAGTTGCAGTGGGGGCAGTGCCGCCGCTCTTGATGATGGGCATGCGCTTTCTTGCTGCCGGTGCGATTCTTTACCCCATTCTGCGGCTGCGCGGCACACCCAACCCCACCTGCAAACAATGGCTACAACTGGGCAGCCTTGGTGCAATCATGCTTGGCAGCGGCAGCGGGGCGGTTGCTTTTGCCTCACAATGGGTGTCATCGGGCTTGTCAGCTACTGTTATTGCCACCAGCCCCATTTGGTTTGCCATTATTTCGGGGTTAATGGGCAAATGGCCCAATAAGTTAGAGTGGCTGGGCATCATCATCGGGTTTTCGGGCGCGGTTATGCTCAATTTGTTTGAAGGCGAATTGCGCGGTAATTTTTGGGCGGCGCTTGCTTTGTTTTTGGGGCCAATTGGTTGGGTAAGTGGGTCGTTGCTTAGCCAAAAAGTCAATCGCGATGCCACTGCTCGTGGCGAGACAGTGCCATCAGGCCCAATGAACAGCGCCATGCAGTTAATTTGCGGTGGGGTGTTATTGGTGTCGCTCAGCCTATTACGCGGCGAACAAATCACTGGGCCGATTCCAATCAGCGCCATTTTGGCATGGGGCTATTTGGTGGTTTTTGGCTCGCTCATTGCGTTCTCGGCTTACATATACACGTTGCGGCGTGCCCGCCCCGCTCTTGTATCAAGCTATGCTTTTGTTAACCCTATCGTCGCTACAACCATTGGGGTTGGGTTACAAGGCGAGCGTCTTAGCCCCATCAGCATGGTGGCAATGGCGATTGTATTGGTTGGGGTGCTTTTTATAACGTTGGCACGGCGATAGGTGCACAGAGTAACTTATCGTAAACGTAAACGTAGACGTGAACGTAAACGTCTACGAAATTCTGGTTTGCTCGGCAACTCATCGTAGACGCAGCACCCAAAATGCGGTAATATTCCCCAAATGTCCGTTGACCTCCTTCCGACACTCAAACAATATTTCAACTATCCAGCCTTCCGACCGGGTCAAGAAGAAGCCATTCGTCACGCCATCGAAGGCCGCGATGCATTGGTCGTAATGCCGACCGGCAGTGGCAAATCGCTCATTTACCAAATTGCAGCTATGTTGTTACCCGGCGCAACATTGGTTATTTCGCCATTGGTGGCGCTGATGAAAGATCAGGTCGATAGTATGATACGGCGCGGTATACCGGCCACCTTCATCAACAGCACCCTTGATCTTGCTGAGCAAGGCAAACGTTGGTATGGTGTGCAAAGTGGCAAATATAAAATTGTGTTGGTTGCGCCAGAGCGCTTTCGTAGCAATTCATTTCGCACTGTCATGGGTAATGTGCCTATCAGCATGATCGCCGTTGACGAGGCACACTGTTTGTCGCAATGGGGGCACGATTTTCGCCCCGATTATTTGCGCATTGCCGAAATGCGCGATTGGCTGATCGACAGCAATGAACAACAAGCGGCGGGCACAGCCCCTATTGCCCAAAACACCTATCAATTTGATCTCGACGACCTGCCTGCTTATGATGCCGCCGATGATGATGACTTGGTCGAGCCGCCCGGTTTTTGGGATGAACCCGCCCCTGCCGCGCCGAAATTGCCCCCGCAAAAACCTGCGGTGGCAAGCCCCTCTTCTTCAAAAGCGCTGTCTTCGCCATTAGTTACCTTAGCACTCACTGCCACTGCCACTGTGCAAGTGCAAGATGACATCATCGACAAATTGCATATTCCTAAAGCCAAGCGCTTGGTGACGGGTTTTAACCGCCCCAATTTGTCATTCGAGGTGTTTGATATGCCTGCCCCGCGTAACAAGCTCGACTTTATCCGCGATTTTTTAAAGCAAGCGCAAGCCGATAAACAGCACGGTATTATTTACACCAGCACCCGCAAAGATGCCGAAGAGGTGGCGGCTTTTGCACGTGAGGTCTGTAAGGTCGATGCACGACATTATCATGGCATGCTCGATGCCCCCACCCGTGCCCGCACCCAAGATGCATTTTTAGCAGGCGATGTGCCTTTAATCGTGGCAACCAACGCCTTTGGCATGGGCATCGATCGGCCCGATGTGCGTTTTGTGATTCATTACGCCATGCCCGGCTCGCTCGAAGGTTATTATCAAGAGGCTGGGCGGGCTGGGCGCGATGGCTTGCCCGCTCGTTCGATATTGTTATTTGCGGGGCGTGATGCTGGCACGCATGAGTTTTTTATCGAAAACGACACCCCAAGCGAAAGCGAATTGCGCCAAGTTTGGGAATATGTAAAAAAATCGGGCGGGAACGGGCAAGTACAGCGCGAAGAAATTGAACGCGCCACCAAAATAAGTAATACAAAAGTGCGGGTTTCGCTCGATCAATTAGAACAATTGGGGGCATTGGCAATCAGCAATACAGGGGCATTGCAAATACAAAAAGCCAGCTTGCCCAAAGATGGGTTGCGCAAACTTTCAGACACCATTCAACAACGGCGCGAGCAAAAACATTTATTGTTGCGCTCGATGCTGACTTATGCCAGCACCGATGATTGCCGCCGCCGCGTGTTGCTCGATTATTTTGGTGATGACTCGCCAGCCGAAGCCGAAGTGTGTTGCGACAATTGTATCGAAGCCAAAAATGATGCGCCGGTCGTCAATGTGCCTTTTGCCCAATTAACCCAAGCCCAGCGTGGGGCACTAATTGTGTTAGACACGGTAAATTTGTTGCAACAGCAACAACGTGAATTAGGCAAAGGGCGTTTGGCGATGATTTTAAAGGGATCGCAATCGGATAAAGTGACAAATTTTAAGAGTAATCGCAATTTTGGCAAGTTTGCCTCGCTCACGGTGGATGAAATTGAGTCTATGATTACGCAATTGATCACCAGCGGCTATTTAAAACAAACCGGCAGTGAATTGCCCACCTTGAGATTGTCGCCTCGTGGTGAAACGGCGCTTAAAGCCAAAGCCGCCATTAAGATCGAATTGCGCTCAATTAGCACGAGTGCTGGGGCACAACAAGCCCAACAACGCCAACGAACCTTGGGCGGCACCGTTGAGGTAACGAGCGAAATGATTAAGAAACGTGGTATGAAGGTTGAACAAGTGGCGGCTGAGCGTGGGCTGACGGTTGGCACAATCTATTCGCATTGTGCCGATCTGATTGGGCGTGGGGTGATTTCGCTCGATTCAGTCGTGCCAGTAGCGATTCAACAAAGCATCCGCAAAGCTATCGCCGAAGTGGGCAGCACCGTTGCCTTGTCGCCGATTAAGGCCAAATTACCCGACACTATCGAAT
The DNA here is from genome assembly GCA_964560745.1 of uncultured Thermoflexus sp. Lineage (GTDB taxonomy): Bacteria > Chloroflexota > Anaerolineae > J036 > Brachytrichaceae > AQU-03. Next base: position 12,884 of record CAZLOF010000029.1, on the reverse strand, counting down.
ATGGCCAAATTCGCTGTGTGGTCGAGGCGATGAAGCCGCCAATAACGTAAAAATAAAAAGCGGGTTTCTTTTAGAAACCCGCTTTTTTGATGGGCACTACAGGATTCGAACCTGTGACCTCTTGTGTGTAAAACAAGCGCTCTAACCAACTGAGCTAAGCGCCCCAACGACGCTGATTATATACCAAAGCAAATTCAAGAAAAAAACACCTCGATCATGAACATTTTCAACAATGGACTGGCTAACCCAGTAAACCGTATAATCGCTTTGTATGGCTATGCAAGAAAGTATGATCCGGTTAAACCGCGTGTCAAAACGATTCCATGAGGCCGGGGTTGATCGCATCATCTTAAATGACGTAACACTGGCCTTTGAAAAAGGCGAATTTGTGGTATTGTTGGGCAAAAGTGGCTCTGGCAAAAGCACCTTGCTCAACCTCATTGCCGGTATCGATACCCCATCGGCGGGCGAAGTGTTTTTAGATGGCAAATCGCTGACGCGCATGAGTGACCACGAGCGCACTTTGTTTCGCCGCACCCATATTGGGTTTATCTTTCAATCATTTAATCTTATTCCCACGCTCAGCGTGCTCGAAAATGTGTGTTTGCCGCTTGAATTAGACAGCCGTCGTCATAACATTAGCGACAAAACGATCGTACAACGGGCCAAAGACCTTTTAACTCAGGTTGGGGTCGCCCATCGTATTAATACTTTCCCTGACCGTTTGAGCGGGGGCGAGCAACAACGGGTGGCAATTGCGCGGGCACTCATTAACGACCCAATGGTGGTGTTGGCCGATGAACCCACCGGCAACCTCGATTCAGACACCGGCAAAATTGTGCTTGATCTGCTCGACACGCTGACCCGCAAAGCTGGCAAAAATTTGGTGATGGTGACGCATAGTGAAGAAGTGATTGGTGTCGCCGATCGCGTATTACGCTTGCGTGATGGGCACATGGTGTAAATCGATGAAATTTTAAGCATCATGCTACAATCTCATTGCTACCGGTTAAGCGACCGACTTTGTTATCCCTCAGCATAGGGCCAGATGATTGGCCTATACACGCTAGGAGATAACGAAGTCGGCATTTTCTCAATGCTTGCCTAGGCAGCGTATATTTTTTTAAGGCTTATATGGTATCTTATCAATAAAATGGGGAGAATAAAACAAATTTTCGTCGAAATCACTATATGGCCTTTGTGAACAGAGGTAAAG
>CAZLOF010000029.1:10251-11658 GCA_964560745.1 uncultured Thermoflexus sp. | reverse complement strand
GGCCATATAGTGATTTCGACATTACACCTTTTGGGTTTACCTCGAATTATTGAGAAGATACCTTTGTGGTAAAAATTAAGCTGTGCGTAAGTCCTAAATTGGTCAATTATCAAAAAACGAGTAATGAACGAAAGCGAGAAGGAAAACAACGACATCCCCTTGGCGGTTCGCATTCCGACGGGTACTCAACATGGGCGTATTTCATTTAAACCCAATCGCCCACCACGCCCACCACGTGAGCGCCCCACTTTACAAACACGCAACACTTATTTGTTACCGGCGGGTATTGCTGGTGGGGTGTTGGTGTTGGGTTTAATTGTGTTTCTCGCCTATCGATCATTGTCGTCAGCAGGTTGCACCTCTTTAAATGCCACTCAAACCGAGCTTGCTCCTGCAAGTGGTGGGTTTAAATTGAGTGTGCCCCCCACTTCATTTTCGGGTGAATTTGGGGTGCAGGTCGCTGGGCTACCCAACGATGTCTTAACAACGACCTCAGGCCAAGGCGCATGGCGACAAGCCGCCGAAGCCTTACCAAAATCGGCCAAAGTCGTCAGTGGGTTTTATACGTTTCGTGTGTGTAATAACGAACCTAAATCGCTCAATATTCAACTCACCGCCTTGCCCCAGATCAATATTGATCCACAATTGGCCTACGATTTATATACATGGGATAGCACACGCAATCAATGGCAATGGCTAAGTAGTGACTTTAACAGCAATACAAAATCGGCTCAAGTAACCCTAAACAAATTGCCCGAAAATGTCATTATGTTGCAAAGCGCTAGCCCTCAGCACAACTTTAGTATTGAGCTGCCAGTTGGGGCGAATGACCTTGTGAAACGAATACAAAATGAAACCATTGCATTGCCAGAATGGCAAACCCGTGTAATCATTCCGGGTTTATATTTGGGCGATTTTGGCAATGTCGCCGGCGACCGTAGTGCAGTGCCGAATGGGCGTGGGTTTGCTAAAAATGCAATTATTTCATTGCGAAATTGGAGTGATTATGGCGAAATAAACCGCACAATTGTGCGTGACATGTTGGCAGTTGAAAATTTACGCCAAACGCATATCGCTAATTTATTAAATGTGATTAAAAATGGCGAATATACTGGGATTGAAATCGATTATCGTGGCATAGAAGACAATCAGCGTGAGCAATTTACCGCATTAATCAATAGTTTGGTCAAGGCCATTCGCGCCGAAAATCGCAACCTTAGCATTAATGTGGTGGTTCCATTTACAGCCATTAATCATACCGGCGCTGGCTTTAACAGTGGCGGCTATGATTTACGGGCATTTTCAGACAGCGTAGATGCCATTAAATTAGACCTGACGGCCCGTAGTGTTAGCCCAATTGCAAGCAATCAATTTCTTTTTTCTCATAAGCATCTAACATAACTTTGA
>CAZLOF010000029.1:5635-10241 GCA_964560745.1 uncultured Thermoflexus sp. | reverse complement strand
CGGTGAGGCTAATCGTCAAAAATTGCAGTTGGTAGTGCCGGCCAATGGGGTTGGGCGAGCTGCGCAAGGGGGCTACGCTATTCGTATTGGCGAGCAATTATTAACGCCAATTAGTGAATATCATTTGAATGGGTTTGTCATTCGTAGCACAAACTTAACCTTGGCCGAAGCCGAATTAATCTCGGCATTACGAGCACTTGGTGCAATGAATTAACCCCAAGCATAGAACACAAGAAAATACTGAAATCGGCACTTATTGCGCCCTTATGAGGATCGAAGGAGTCGATTTTGGCAAAAATATCTTTTATATATCACAATCAGGAGAAAAATGAATTATCAAGAACAACAACAAAGACGGCGACGTATTGCTATTGGGTTGGCAGTATTAGGGGTAATTGGCATCTTCGCATTAGCGTTGCTCGCCTATGGGTTAATTACCTTGGTGCAAGGAAGCGGTTTTTGGGCTGCGACCCCAACTCCATTTGCACCTATCGTATCAACCATTGCCCCAGCCAAACCCGTAGCCCCTGCCTCCACTCAACCCGTTGGTGCGGCTGCGGCTGCCCCTGCCGCCGCTCAGCCTGTAGCCCCGCCAGCCGCCCGTGTGGCACACCCCGATGGCAAAATTCCCAATATTCCAGATTTTGTGTGTGAACAACCGCGTCGAGCGCCAGATAAGTTTGGTTATGGCATTCAAAATAACTGGTCGGTAGGGGATATTGGCATGTGGAACGGCATTATGGCGAAAAAGCTAAAAATGCAATGGACCAAAGGCCAAGTGCGCTGGAAAGACTATGAACCCGCCAAAGGCCAAAACGCCGATTTGTGGCGCTTTCTAGACGCGTTTGTCGGCGATGCCAATAAACAAGGCCTAAATATTTTGTTGGGCGTGATCGAAGCCCCAGCTTGGACCCGCGCCCGCAACGAACCGGGTCTGCTTGGCCCGCCTGATGATTTTGCTGAAGCTGAGCGCTTTTTCAAAAAACTTACGGCGCGTTATGCCGGTTGTGTTCAAGCCATTGAGGTATGGAATGAAATGAATCTCGACCGCGAATGGCGCACCCCCTCTGGACGTATTGATGCCAAGGAATATGTCAATTTTCTCAAGCGCGTTGTGCCTGCCATCCGGTCTGTCGATCCCAATATTCAAGTGTTGATGGGGGCGCTATCGCCCACTGGCTTTAATGACCCCGCCAAGGCCGTTGACGACTTCATTTACATGGATCAATTTGTCGCTGCTGGCGGGCCAGCCTTGGTTGATTGTGTTGGTGTGCATTTGAATGGGTTTAATATGCCACCGGATAAACGTTGGGATGAAAAATATAATGACCCAACCGCCAAATTTCGCGGACCGTTTGACTCTCCCCATCATTCATGGTCATTCCTCAGCACCCTCGAAGGCTATCGTCAAAAAACCAATAAGCCATTGTGTGTCACCGAATTTGGTTGGGCCTCGATGGAAAACCTAAAGGTGCAAGGCGCCCCTCCGGGATTTGACTTTGCACTGGATAATACCGAAAAAGAGCAAGCCGAATGGATTGTTCAGGGTTTTGATATTATGAAAAAATCGGGTTATGTTAAGTTTGGGATTGTGTTTAACCTAAACTATATTGCCACAGTGGGCAAACCCGCCAATGAATCGGATGTCTCGGTTTATAGCGTTGTTTATTCAAATGGAACCCCCCGACCTGCATTTGATGCCCTAGAACGTATGAAGAAGGACTAAACCTATGAAAATGATTCTCGCCATTATCCGATCAGATGACAGCCGTCAAACGCTGGACGCACTGACCAATGCCGGTTATCGTGTGACTAAAGTTGCCACCGAAGGCGCATGGCTACGCAAAGAAAATGCCACCTTATTGATGGGGGTGCAAGACAACCAAGTTGATCATGCCCTAAAGATGCTCAAACGCGTGGCCGGTAAACGCACCGGCAAACAATTGTTTCAGGGTGATTTAGCCGTCGGGATCCCGCCAGAAGAAGTGGAATTGGAGATCGGCGGCGCAACCGTGTTTGTAATTGATATCGGGCAGTTTGTGCAGATGTAATCATTTGGTGTGCCCCCAAATGGCGTAATGCCGAAGTCACAGTCACGAAGTGATTGTGACTTCGGCAAAGATTTGCTTTAAACACGGTCTTAGACCGAGCCAACTTGTGCCTTTTCGCGGGCGGCATAAATGCGATCATTGCCACGAGCCAATGAGCCAGATATATAACCGGCAATGGTTGTGATCAACCCAATCACAATGCTCACCGAGCGCACCGGGCCAAACAAATCGCCGCGAAATAAATCACCCAAACCACGGAGCACACCCAAAGGTAAATCACGCATCACGTGATGGCTTTCGGAGGCTAAGGCGGGGCCTGCCCCAACAAAACGGGTAACCAAAGCCTTGGCCAAGCCTTCGGAGTAGCAACGTTTAATAAAATATCGGAAAGTGGTACGATCGACGGTGACGCGATGATGCACACGCACTTCGGGGTTAAAGTAGAAGCGGTGATTGGGCAAACGTTGGTTGGCGCGAATACATAATTCAGTTTCTTCACAATTGATGGGGCGTTTGGCTACTGGGCCGATCTCGCTGCGAAAGCCACCGGCAATTAAAAATACTTCGCGCTTCACCATCATATTGTTGGCCCATAAATTGCGGGTTGGCACAATACTTTGGGGCATACCGCGATAACTCACCCCAAATACCCAATAGAACTCAGGCGGAAACCAAGCCGGTGCAATCGCGGCTTCGGGTGTATCGGCGGTCCAACGTGGGAAAACCCAGCCGCCAACGCCCATCGCATCGGGATGCGCTTCGGCAGTTTCAAGCAAACGCTGAATCCAATCTGGTTCAGCAGTGGCATCGTCATCTAAGAACGCAATCCAATCTGAAGTAGTAGCTGCCACGCCACTATTTTTAGAACCAGAGCCACCGCGTTTTTCAATATTTTCAACCACCCTTGCAAAACGGTATCGGGGCAATAACTCGTGTTGCACACGCGCCAGCAACTTAGGGTTATGATCAATGACGATAACCACATCATTTGGGCGATGGGTTTGACGCTCAAGTGATTTCAGCGCATCCGCAAGGTCATTCCAACGACCTTCGGTATAAGCACAAATTACAACAGAAACGGGGATATCGGTTTGATTAGTCATTTTTTATGGTTATTTGAGTCATTGGGGCACGTTTTGTATCAAATGACATGGCTCGATGATCTACAGTTGGCACATGCAACGCATGGCTTGGTTTAGAAGGTGGCAATGGCGCGGCTTTTTTGCCAGCGCTACCGAGTAAAGTGCGTGAGATGAGTTTGCGGGCTGGGGTTTCGATGAAATAAAAAGTGGCAATAGAAATAAGCACCGTGATGGTTAGCACAGAAACGCCAAACACAATTGGCCCTTGTGCCATCACAAATTTTATAAAGCCTAGCGCGTCTAAGGCCTCAAACACCCCAACTTGTAAAATATAAACGGCATAGCTGGCCTCACCCAACACCACAAATGGCTTGCTCGCCATGATGCGGACCATAATCGCTTGAGGGTCGCGGGCGATGCCATAAATAAGCAAGGCAAAGACCGGCGCAAATAAACCATTACGCACCATTACCTCAGGGATTTGACGGGGGAGTAACACCATTAAACCCATCACAAAAACAGTAAGCGCAATCGCCGTTACCGTTAATAGGGTGCTGCCATAACTGGCATAGGGCACGCTATTTGAGCGGCGCAAAAACAACAAACCCGCACAAGCCCCCAATAAAAATTGGGGCAAATTGAGGGCCGGGTTATAAATGAGCATATCGAGGGCGGGATCGGCATCGGCGCTGCGCAGGGTGCGCAAGGTTGGGTTCGCAATCATTGCCATCACCGGCAAAGCGATTGCCAATAACCAAAACAATAACACAGCCTTGGTCAATTTACTATCGCGCCATTGCACCATTGCGGCAATGGCAAATGGAAAACACAAATAGAAAAACGCCTCGGCAGACAATGACCAACCCGAACAATTGATACCACAATAGGTCCAAGGGGTCCACGCTTGTAATAAGCTCGATTCAAGCACGATTTCGAGCCACATCGGTACGCTAAAACGGGGGGCATGGGCCGATTGTGGGGCCAGCCACATAATGAGCAAACCCAAACCAATGGCGAGAATATAAACGGGGTAGATTCTCGCAAAGCGCGCCACCCAAAATTTCTTCAGGTCAACGGTTTTACCGGCATAGTTATAGGCCAAAATAAACCCCGAAAGCACAAAGAAGAAGCTAACGCCAACATACCCATACTCAATAACGGCACGTAATGCGCCGCTAAAGCCATCTGAATAATGAAACAAAAATACGGCCAAGGCAGCAAAGAAACGCGCCCCAGTGAGCGCGGGGAGGGGTGGTCGATTCATGTGCATGGGTAAAATGAAATGATTGGGTTAGGCCACAGCAATGCTGGGCGAGGGGGGCGTTTGTTCGTGGTCACGCGCAGCAAATTTGCGGCGCACCTTGCGGTCGTTAATAGCGCTTTTGATATAGGCAATCGGGCCATACAATTTGCCTTGACGCTCGATCTTCATCAACTCGTCGGGGTAAGTGGCTTCGTAGCGCATTAATGGGC
>CAZLOF010000029.1:0-5625 GCA_964560745.1 uncultured Thermoflexus sp. | reverse complement strand
CTTATCGACTGGGGCGTGGTTGACACTGGCCTGCACTTTGACATGGTTTTTAAACAAATTTTTGATGCCGGGCAAGCCGAGCCAGATAAAATCGACAATCCGCGAGGGTTTGCTGAGCAAGACTTTGGTTAGGTAAGCTGTAGTCGAAGTGCCATAACCATACACTTGGCGTTTAAAGCCAGCGTAATCACGGCGATGGGTATGATGCACAATGGCCGATGGCTCGTGCACAATGGTATAACCACGGCTTAAAGTGCTAAAGAATGAATAGGCTTCTTCGCCCGCCATTGCAGGCGTGCCAGTGCTTAATTCGGTGGCAAAGCCGCCAATTTCACGTAACACTTCGGTTCTAAAGGCAATGTTGGCCCCCGAACCACACACCCATGCGTTATATGGAAAAAACTGATTGCCAGTATGATTTTTCTTAAGGTCAAAAATACGGCGATGAAAGCGTTTGTGCCAGCCGCCATATTCCTCAAACCATACTTGGGCTTCGGTTTCTAGCTCGCGGGCCACAAACACACCGGTGACACAACCAACATTGTCGGTCACAGTAAAGGCTTTGGCAATTTCGAGCAACCAATTTTGATCAACCACCACATCGTCATCGGTAAACACCACAATCTCACCTTTGGCGTTGGCAAGGCCGCAATCGCGTGCCCATGACAACCCCGGGCGATCTTCGCGCACATAGCGAATGTGTGGCACATGGGCAAAATCACGCTTAACGACCTCGGCGGTGGCGTTATTGCTGGGGTTGTTATCCACCACAATAATTTCAAAGTTTGGGTAATTAAGCAGCAACAAGCCATTCAAACAACTGCCAATCAAATCGGGGCGGTTGCGGGTGGCGATGACCACCGTTGCAAAGGGGGCTTTCTTCAAAAATTGCTCACGGGCGCTCACACACAATGGTTTTGAAACCGAGCGCACCCCCCAAATGTTAAGCGTATGAATATGTGGCAAATTGTTTTGGCTTAGGCACAAATTAATTTCGGCGCTCAGCACATTCCAAATGGTATGTGCAACCTCAGCCGCCGAAAGACCAATAGGCCGGTATTTAAAATCGACAGTGCCGAGCGATTGCCCAAACAGCCGCACCAAGGCCCGCCCACGTTTGTAATCGCTGCCATCTTCACATTGTTTTGGCAATATGTCTTTGATCGGCTGGCTTAGCTCGATTTCTAACACCTGAATAGGTTCAAAGTTTTGTGTCATGATGATTCTGATAAAAAATTAAAAATTAACTGTTTTGCCAATTTACTTGCCACTTGCCACTTGCAATTCTGTCATTTGCCATTTATTGCTGGGTGCTTGGGCCAAGCGTCTTTCATTGCCAGTGCGCCATCGGCTACGCAAATAGGCCCACCAGCCCACCGCCATGCCCTTCATTTCAGCCGTTGCCAATTCTTTGGGGAAATCTTCCTTCTTTTTGGCGTGTTTGGGTGATTTTGAATTAAACAAATAAAACAGCGTGTATGGAACCATGCTGACAAAATCGAGAATGCTGCTGGGGCGGCGCAAAATGCAATTCATTAAATGCGCAGTAAAACCATGCCCATAACTAAAAAGCTGTTTGCGCAAACTTTCATAATCGCGATATTGATAGTGATATAAAAAGGCTGAGGGTTGGCGCACCACCGTATAGCCACTAATGACCGAGCGAAACAAGATATCGGTGTCTTCGGCTGCAATCGTTAGGGTTCCAGCCCCAATGGCTGGGTCAAAGCCATCCAATTTCATAAATGCTTCGCGGCTAAAACACAAATTCGCCCCTGCGCCAAAATTACCCGATGTGTAGGGGTAAAGTGGTTCTTGCTGTCGCCGCCAGCGCAAATTTTCCAAATTAAAAATGCGTTGATCGAGATTGCCATCGCGGTTATAGCCGCCAAATTCTTCTTGCCAAAATTGCGGCTGGGTTTCAAGCTCGGCGGGCAAAATGAGGCCACTGACGCAAGCCACATGATCGGTGACAGTGAAACCGAGTGCTAACTCGGTCAGCCAATGGCGATCAACTTCAACATCGTCATCGGTAAAAGCCAAAATGGCCCCACGCGCATGTAACGCGCCGGTGTTGGCTGCGCGTGATTTGCCCGGACGAGGCTCGCGGATGTAACGCACACGCATTTGATTGGCATCCTTGTTTTGCCCAAATTCTTGCGTCACCAATTCTTCGGTCGCGTTGGTTTTGGGGGCGTTATCGACCACAATAATTTCAAAGGCGGGGTAATCGAGCTTGAGCAATGACCGCACACAGCGCCCCAATGAGGCGGCACGGTCGCGGGTGCAAACAATGACACTGGCAAAAGGCGCATTGGCTAAAAATTGGTTTCGGGTCTGCACACAGGCCGGAATTTGCTCAAAAGGGATGCCGCTTTCGTCCAGCGTGCTGACCTCGGGCAGCCCATTTGCGCGCAAATGAGCATTAATTTTGTTGCCCAATTTACGCCAAATTGCTGCTGCGTGTTCCGATGCTGTCAATCCTGTGCCGTCTATGTTTAAATCTACTAAGCCGAGTGGTTTGTCGTGCAAACGCACCAATGACCGTGCCCGCTGATAAGGTGTGCCGGTGTGGTCATACGTTAGCGGCACATCCGAAATGTGCTGGCTAAGTTCAACCTCAAGAACAAGAACTGGTTTAAATAGATTCATAAAAATTTAGTCGCTTTTTGCACTCGATAACAAACACAAAGTTGCAAAAGTATTTTTTATTTCCCCTATACCGTAAGATAAAAATGCTGATATGTCATCCGTCAAATTTATGGATAGCGCTCAGCCTAAAGCTGCACCTAACGTCGGCACTGCCACAGTGGTCAAATAAGCCCGCAAAGCGATGCGCCAAAGACGCGCCTTGAGGCGCTGCACCAATAATTTGCGTCTTACCCCTTGACGGGTGAGCAAAGCCGCAAAATCGGCTAGGCTATGGTTGGGCTGCACAATAATGCGGGCCAAAGCCAACACCTCGTCGTTAAGGGCGCTCATGTCGTAACGCACCGCGCACGCGGCGGCATAACCGGCCTGCTTAACGGCGGCGCAAACAGCCGGGCTATAGCGCCCATACGGGTAGGCAAATGTGGTGACGCTTCGCCCCAACTTTGCCTCAAGCACGGCTTTGCTGTGGCAAATCTCCCATTCGGCCTGTGGCAATGCCACTGTATCGAGCTTGACATGGCTATGGGTATGCGCCGCTACCTCAATACCGCCTTGTTGAATTTGGTGCAACTGTGCCCATGTCATATAAGGAATGGGCGCTAAATCGGCTGGGGTGGGCTGGGTTGATTCGGGCAAACCAGTGACCACATACATGCTCGCCACAAAACGATAATATTGCAAAATCGGCCATGCTTGGGTATAAAAATCGGCGTAACCATCATCAAATGTGATCACGACCGGCTTGGCTGGCAATAATTCGGGTTGCGTTCGGCAAATGGCATATTGGGCGACCGTGATAGGCGTATAGTCATGTGAATGCAAATAATGCATTTGCGCCGCAAATTGTTGCGGCGTTACCGTCCATGTTTGGTAACGCGCCACCGCATGGTCGGCAATGCTGTGATACATTAAAACTGGGACGTCAGTCATGTTAAAAAGAAGTTTTTCCGATTCCACAACACCCTCCCTAAGCAGTGCTTGGGGAGGGTGTTGCAAAATCAATTGACATTCACACGTGATCGCCTGTTAAGCACTTTGTGCCTGTTGACGCGCCGCGTAAACCCGATCATTTTTACGCATTAGCGTGCCAGCAACATAGCCAGCCGTCGTAATCCCCAAACCCAATGCAATCATGACCGCACGGGCAGCCCCATATCGATCGCCTTGGGCAAAATCGCCTAAGCCACGCCACAGGCCCAGTGGCAAAGTTTTCATCACATGCCGCCGCTCGGCAGATAACGCGGCATCAGCCCCGACAAATTGGGTCACCAGCGCTTTGGCCAAACCTTCTGAATAACAGCGCTTTTTAAAATAAGCCCATGTGCAGCGTTCTTTGGGCGTGTGATGATGAATGCGGGCCGCAGGGTTAAAATAAAACCGCTTGCCCGTCATTTGCTGGGTAGCACGAATACATAATTCAGTCTCTTCACAATTAATAGGCCGTTTGCCCACTGGCCCGATCTCGGCGCGAAACCCGCCCACTGTCGCAAATACGCTGCGATGCACACACATGCAGCCTGCAAACAAATTACGAATTGGCGCGACTTGGGTTGGCATGCCACGATAACTGGCCCCAATCACCCAATAAAATTCTTCGGGGAACCATGCTGGTTTGTCGCCAGCCCATGCTGGCACAACCCAACCGCCAGTTCCAATACAATCATTACGGGTGGTGCAAACCTTAAGCAATTCGGCCAACCATTCGGGTTCGGCAACGGCGTCGTCATCTAAAAAGGCAATCCATTCAGATTTTGCGGCCAAAAGCCCGCTATTTTTGGCCCCCGATGCGCCTTTTAGGTCGGTATTTGCAATTACAGTCACGCCCGAAATTTCTTGTTGCACCCGTCGGCGCATTGCGTCATTATGATCAATCACTACAATGATCTCGTCGGGCTGTTTGGTTTGTTGATGTAATGATTGAACTGCGGCTTTTAAATCGTTCCAGCGTGCCTCGGTGTAAGCACAAATAACAACCGATACGGTGTGAGCTTGTTTCGTCATGATTTCAACTTTGTAGTGTTATGTGTGGTAGTGTTTTAAATATTCTGTTGTCTAAAATGGCTAAAAGCCGGGGGCGCGTATCAGAGCCGCTATTATTTACGCTTCGGCGGCCCGATGTTGCGAGAAACCAGCCAAATTGGCAGCCGGCAAGGCCGCGGGCTTGTTAGCACGTAATGGCTGATTGGCCCATTCGCGCACAATGGTTTTCAATACGCGCATACCATCACGAAAAGCGTGCAAATTGCTGGTTCCGTGAATGCGTTCATATTCAAAGCTTGGCACTTCCGCAATTCGCAAACCGGCTTCAAGCGCCCGCACATTCATCAAGGTTTCAACTTCAAAGCCATCGCAATCGAGGCGCAGTTGGGGCAAAATGGCCCGCCAGAAGGCGTTGTAGCCATAGCAAAGATCAGTGAATGAGCTGCCAAACAAGGTCTTGACCAAAGTGACAAAACCCCAATTGCCAAGCATCCGATGAAATTCCATATCGGCGGTGCCGCCACCCTGCATAAAACGGGTGCCTTTGGCATAATGTGCGCCAGCCAACAATGCGCCAACATAAGCTGGAATCTCGGCGGGGTCAGTTGATCCATCAGCATCGATCATGACAATAATGTCGCCAGTTGCGGCGGTGAAACCGGCAATCAAGGCATTGCCCTTGCCTTTGCGCTCGTGACCAATCACCCGGATATTTGGAATTAACTTGCGAGCCACTTCAATCGTGTTATCAGTTGAATTGCCATCAACCAAAATCACCTCATGCACCCAAGATGGGATGCGGGGCAATACATAAGGCAGATTTGCAGCCTCATTTTTGGCAGGCACAATGACACTTACAGTATGGTTGGTCGGTAGTGGTCGATCAAACTCGATTTTTGTGTTCGAAGAAGATGCTGTTGCATTGTTGCTGATTGGTTGATTTAGTTTAAGATTTCGCATGGTAATTCGTATCCTTGGTTAAATAGTTAGTTT
>CAZLOF010000028.1:0-16569 GCA_964560745.1 uncultured Thermoflexus sp. | reverse complement strand
GGGGGGTATAGTGAAATAGGCGAAAATTTAAACCAAAATCAAAAATAAAATAATGGCTGGTAAATATTTTGAAGACCTTGAAGTTGGCATGACTTTTCGGCACAGTTTGGGGCGCACCATCACCGAGATGGACAATGTACTGTTTAGCGCGTTGACAATGAACACCCAACCTTTGCATATAGATGAGCATTTTGCCAGCAAAACCCAATTTGGGCAACGCATCGTGAATGGCATTTTTACGCTGGGCTTGGCAGTGGGTTTAACCGTGAATGAGTTGACAGAAGGCACAATTATTGCCAATTTGGGTTATAACAATGTCAAACATCCGCAACCGATGTTTCATGGCGACACATTGTATATGGAAAGTGAAGTCACCCAAAAACGCGAGTCAAAGTCCAACGCATCGGCAGGGCTAATCACCTTCCGCCACATTGGTCGCAACCAACAAGGCATTATTGTGATTGAGTTTGAGCGCACAGCCTTGATGCGGAAGAAAGTGCAAAGTGCTGAGGTCTGAGTGGAAGGTGGAAAGTGCAAAGTGCTAAAACTCATCACTTTGCACTTTCCACTTTATACTTTCCACTTTCACTAAAAAAATTATGCATAAACGACGATCTCTTTTATTTGCGCCGGGTGATGACCTGCGCAAAATTAGCAAAGCCGCGCAATCGGCTGCCGACTGCGTTATTCTTGAGCTAGAAGATGGGGTGGCGCTGAATCGCAAAGCCGAAGCCCGCCAAGTGATTAACGAAGCCCTGCATACCATTGATTTTGGCCCACGTGAAAAATTGGTGCGCCTAAACCCAATTGGCAGCGAATTTTTTGAAGATGATTTTCGCCAGACGATTGAAGGACACCCCGATAGTTATGTTATCCCCAAGGCCGAATCGGCTTTTGATATTGCCGAATTTAGCGACCAACTGGCCCACGCCGAACGTGAACGTGGCTGGCAAGTGGGCGGCATTCGGCTCATTATTTTGATTGAAACCCCGAAAGGGGTGATGAACTTGCGCGAATTGGCACAATCGACCTTACGGTTAGAGGCGTTGATGTTTGGGGCCGAAGATTTGGCTGGCGCGGTGGGGGCCATTCGCAGCAAAGCAGGTTGGGAAGTTTTTTATGCCCGTAGTGCCGTTGTAACCGCCGCCGCCGCTTATGATTTGCAAGCCATCGATCAAATTTACGCCGATTTTAACGATACGGCAGGGTTGGCTGAAGATTGTGCCTTTGCCCGCCAATTGGGTTATAGTGGCAAAATCGCCATTCACCCACGCCAAATTGAGGCGATAAACACCGCATTTTCACCCACCGCTGCCGAAATTGAACGGGCTGAGCGCTTGATGAACGCTTTTGCAGCGCAACAAGCGAGCGGTAAAGGGGCCTTTGTATTTGAAGGCAAAATGGTTGATCAGCCCATGATTCGTCAAGCACAGCGTATTTTGGGCTAAATGCGAGAGCGTCTAGTTGACAAAAGGCAAAAAGTCGATCAAAGGAAATTCTGACACTCTCATACTACCCGAATGCTATCCACATAGTAGGCTTGTCCACGATTGAGTGCTTTATGCACAGTTCCAAGCGCATGAGAAAGCTGCAACCACACTACTTCAGGAATGCTATGGAGGCGGCGATTGAAATTCAATCTCTGCTGGCCCCTTCCTGTCCCAGAAGCAATTGAGTAGACCCACTATCATCTTGACCCTTACAATCTTTTACAAACTTACCTCAAAGTCAGATTTCTACAATTGCTCAAAGCTCACGACTCACGCCCCCCAATAATGAGACAATCGCCCCATGTCACTTGCCCCTTGGAAAACCCTGAGCAGCCGCGAGGCCTATAAAAACCCTTGGCTGCGCCTGCGCGAAGATATTGCCGAAATGCCCAACGGCAAACAAACCCTATATGGTGTGATCGAGCTTGGGCATTGCGTCGGCATGTTGCCCTTCATCGACGACAATCACGTGGTGATGGTGCGCCAATACCGCTATGTGTTTGGCGAAAATAGGCGCTGGGAGATGCCGACTGGCGGTATCGAACATGGCGAAGACCCGCTGGTGGCAGCCCAGCGTGAATTGATGGAAGAAATCCATCACCGCGCCGATTCGCTGACGTGGATTAATTCGTTTTATTCGTCAAAATCGGTCACCGACGAGGTTTGTCATCTTTACATCGCCCGCGGTCTCACCCCCGCCCAGTTGCCGCCCGATGACACCGAGTTTCTCGAAATCGGCATTTTGCCCTTCGATGAGGTGGTGCAAATGGTGCTGAGCAGCGACATCCGCGACGTGATGACCGTGACGGCGGTGCTGATTGCCGATCGCATCCGCCGATTGGGTGGGTGATGAGAGCAATATAAAAAGACGTAATGCCGAAATCACGATCCTTCTGTTCCCTGTGGGGAACAGAGGGATCGTGATTTCGGTAAAAATCTGTTTTACCTTACATTAAAAAAATCTAATTTTTATAATAAATGATGAAAAAAATCCATGTAATCGACTCCCACACCGGCGGTGAGCCAACGCGCTTGGTAATGAGCGGCGGCCCCGACCTCGGCAATGGTAGCATGGCCGAGCGGCTGACGATTTTTAGAACCCAATATGACACTTTTCGTTCGGCGGTGGTCAATGAACCACGCGGCAACGATGCCATCGTCGGCGCACTATTGTGCCAACCAGTTGACCCGACCTGCGCCGCTGGCGTGATCTTTTTTAACAATGTCGGTTATCTCGGCATGTGCGGGCATGGCACCATCGGCTTGGTGGCTTCGCTGGCTTACCTCGGTCAACTCGGCCCCGGCACACATCGCATCGAGACCCCACCCGGCACGGTCGAGGCGCATCTCGCGCCCGATGGCAAAGTGACCATTCGTAATGTGCCGGCCTATCGTCATCTCAAGGGCGTTAGCATCACCGTGCCCGGCATCGGGGCGGTAACAGGTGATGTGGCGTGGGGCGGCAATTGGTTTTTTTGTGTCAAAGAAACGCCCGAACAATTGGGGCAACGGTTGGCGCTCAACAATTTAGACGGGCTGACTGATCTTGCGTGGCGCATCCGCAAGGCCGTGGGCGAGGCGGGTATCACGGGGGCCAATGGGGCCGAGGTCGATCATATTGAGCTGTATGGCGCACCCAGCGCCAGTGGTGCGCACAGCAAAAATTTTGTGCTGTGTCCGGGCAAGGCCTATGACCGCTCGCCCTGTGGAACCGGAACCAGCGCCAAGTTGGCGTGTTTATATGCCGATGGCAAACTGGGCGAAGGCCAAATTTGGCGACAAGAAAGTGTGGTGGGCAGCGTATTTGAGGGCAGTGTGGCCTTGGTCGATGGGCAACTCATCCCCAGCATCAGCGGCGAGGCTTACGTGTGCGCCGAGGCTGACCTCATTCTCGACCCGCGCGACCCATTTTGTGATGGCATTCGTTAAGGGTGGGACGGGTTTCGCCGATTTCACGATCTCTCCCCAAGTTACGCTTGGGGAGAGATCGTGAAATCGACCCTTTGATCATCTTGTTGCTGTTGAATTTGCCACAACAACCCGCAGCCCAACATAAACACAAAGCCAAGATCAACCAAAAAGAGCGAATGATCGACCATGCCGTGCGCAAGCATATAGATAAACATGCCTATTAGCCCAATTCGCAGGGGGCGCCAAGGGGTGTGGGGCGCAAATTGGCGTGTGTTGCGAAAAAGTTGCCACACGCCAAACGCCATGCCCACCCCCGCCACCAGCCCCAGTGTGCCCAGCCGCGAAACAAAATCAAAAAACCAATTGTGTGGATGTGACAAATTTGGCTCTTGCCAGGCGGCAGGCAAAATATAAAAACCGCGATAGGCATACAAAAAATTGTCTGGCCCCACGCCCAAAAGTGGGTAATCGCGCCACATCATGAGGGCACTTTGCCACAGGTAAATGCGGAAAAAGCCGGTGCCATTCACCAGATCGAAGGCGCGGGCGAGGCGGCTGTTGCCGAGCAAGGGCTGAGCCACGCCGCTGATCAGCACCAGCAGGCCGAGCACCCCGACGATCAACACCCCCACCCCAATTTTGCGCCAAGTGCCGCCCAGCGCCACACACACGGCAATAGTGGCAGCGGGCACGCCAAATAACAAGGCCCCACGGGATTGCGACAACACCAAGGCCAGTGTTACCACGCCCAAGGCCAATAAAGGCCATGCTTGACGCAAGGTTGAGAATGAAAACCGGCTGGCTGAACGCAGCTTGGGCATGATGTTTTGTAGCGCCGTTAGCCCCAACACCAAAAGCATGGGGAAGGCGCGGCCCAAATAAAGCGCGTCGTTATTGGGCGAGCCAAAAATGCTTTTGATGCGCGGCAGGCCAAATTCGGCGGCAAAACGGTCGCCACGCCCATAATTAAATAGGCCGATGCCAGCGATTGCCAAGGCCCCTAACAGCCATGCGCCCACAATACGTTTGATCTGCACTTGGCTGAGGCGGGTCGTGCGCAACATCATATAAAGCGCGGCTGGCTCGGCAATGGCGGTGCGCAATTCACGAAAGGCCTCAACTTTATAGCTTGCCATCCACGATGAAGCCAACGCCACCAACACAAACGCCAAGATCGATAGGTCGAGTAGGTTTATGATTTTGGATTTATGATTTTGGATTTTAGATTGCGGATTCGGTTTTGGAAGATGCCGCCAATCCTTAATCCTTAATCCATAATCCTTGCATTTTCTTAGCATCCAGCTCACCAAGCACATCAAGGTCAGCAGTTCGACCATTGAAAAGGCCGAGGCAAATAAACGCTGTGGCACGATGAAGAAGGGGATGAAAAAGGCCAACAGGGCGAGGCCAACATCGAGCCGCATTAGCACCACCACAAACAGCACCCCCAAAGCCACTAACCCCAACACAAACATTGGCGACCAAATAAATAAGCCGGAGGTGAAGGCCGAGAGCGCAAAATGGGCCGGGATGGGTAGGTTGCGATAGACCAAAGCCACATCTTGCGCCCAGGTTACCGCCGCCGCGCCCCACACAATGAGGGCGCTGGCGATGCCAGTGAGCAACCCACGCGCCGAGCGGATGTGCGGACGGGCGCGTTGCCAGAGCGGGCGAATGACATCTTGCCAACGGGCACCCCATAACGAGCCAAGCAAGGCCAGCCCGGCCAAGGCAATAAACAATTGCAAAAATTGGCGGGTCGGGTCATAAATGGCGTTCACATCTGCACTGCGGCTGCTCCAGCCGACCAATGACCATTGGTTCCAACCGCGATCAATTTGAATGACGGCGGCGTGTTCGCCCGGCCCTAGTCTATTTGCCACCTCAATCGTCTCGATTTGGGGTTTTAGGTTGGATGAGGTCATGATGAGGTAGGACCCACGCTCATCTTGCGGCAATAAGTTGGCGGGTTTGCCATCGATGCTGATGTAGGTGTAAGCGCGATAATTGTCGCGTCGCACGATCAAGGCCAGCGAATCGCCTTTAAAACGCAGTGTCACTTTGGCATCTTCGCGCTGGGGGGTGTCGGCCCCCAAATTGCTAAAACGCCAGCCCTCTGAAAATAGCCCCAAGGGGTTGGGCTGATAGCAGGTGGATGGCGGAAAATGCCCTTTGGCGGCATATTGATTACACACGGCAAAGCTTTGGCTTCGGGCTGCAAAATCGGCCAGATAAATAGCCTCGGGCAAGGCGTTGTAAACGGGGCGTGGGCGGCCCAGTTGGTCGAGCAAAGCAAAGCCCCAGCGCGGTTGATCGGGGGCTTGTTTGGGCTGCAAATTTTCGACAAACATCGCGCCCAGCCAATGCCATTCTTGGGCGGCGCGTTGAATGGCGCGCAGCATAAAATCGGCTTGTTGTTGTTCGCTTACACTGCCCCATACCGATGGTTCACCCTGCCAATTGGCGGGCAAAGCGTTCCAACCAAATTGCGTGATCCAAATGGCCTTGTCGGCATCATTGCGCAAAAACATGGTTTCGCGCATCAAGATCACATGTGAAAAATTTAGCACAGCCGGGCTGACTTGGCGGTCTTCGGGTGGTGTTGAAAACCCATAGGGCTTGGCAGCCACCACATCAAAATCGTCACGCGAGCCGAGGTCATAGAGCAACCCAAGGTAAGCTTGTGGCGCAAGGTTGACATTGCTATGCTCGACGGTGGGGGCTAGCGCCGCCAACACCACCCGCGCACTTGGGTTGAGATAGCGAATTTGTCCAGCCGCGGCTCGTAACATATGATGATAATCCCAAGGATTCACCAAACCATTGCCCCATGCTGCCGATAAATTGGGTTCATCCCAAATTTGATAGCCCAAAATCAAACCAGTTGCGTCATAGCGTTTGGCAAACTCACCGACAAAAAAACCGTAATCGACGGCTTCAATCGGGGGCATGGTGTCGATGGGTTGGCTGGTGGGGTTGCCAGTGGGGCGGCGTGCCCACACTGGTGTGCTTAAGATCACCGGCAACACTTGCAGGTTGTGTTTTTGCAGCGCCTTAAAAATGCGGTCGCTGCTGGCCCAAGTGTGCTGGCCTTTATTGGGTTCTAGGTCGGCCCAACGAAATTCTTGCCGCACATATTTCACGCCTTGTTTTGCCAAGTCAGCCAAACGCAGATCGAGGTCGATGTCGTTATATTGCTCAAGTGCAACATTCACCCCCAACCGCAAAATTTCTGCATTTTTTACCGGCGGTGGAAATGTGTTGCCTTCGGCGGCGGCGGTGCCGCGTTGTTGGGTTTGTTTGGCGCTATCGATGGCATAAAGCGATGATAGCCAAAACCCCATGCCGATGAGGGCGATCAGTGAAATGATGCGGTAACTGGTGATTTTTTTCATACGCAGAAATCACGCAGTTTATATCATGCTATGTGTATCAGTTGTTAAAACCGACGAACAAATTTTCGTCGAAATCGCAATATGCCCCTTAGCAGCTTCCAAGTTGATAAAATGTTTTGCCGATTTCACGATCTATGCCCCAAAGCTACGCTTTGGGGCATAGATCGTGAAATCGGCCTTGCATCATTTAGTAATTTGCGCTAAATGTCATATCGCGATTTCGATATGACATTCTTGGGTCAATTAGCGGCGATGCTTGATATACCAATCAATCGTGGCTTGTAGCCCTTCGCGGAAATCGGTGGTAGCAGTAAAGCCAAATAACTCGCGAGCGCGACTGGTATCTAGACAGCGGCGGGGTTGCCCATCGGGTTTGCTGCTGTCCCAACGAATTTCGCCTTTGAAACCGGTGAGTTCGGCAATGAGCGGAATTAATTCACGGATGGTAATTTCACGTTGAGCACCAATATTGATGGGGACAATGGGTTCATGACCGTTGTTGCCAAGTTTTTCGCCAGCCGTAACAATGCCCTGGGCGGCATCGGCCACATAAATAAACTCACGCGAGGCGGCACCTGTGCCCCACACATCGATATGGGTGGCTTTTTCTTCAACCGCATCGACACATTTTTTAATCAAGGCTGGGATGACGTGAGAGGAGGCTGGGTCGAAATTATCACCCGGCCCATACAAATTGACCGGTAATAAATAAGCACCCTTAAAGTTATATTGTTGTTGATACGATTGTAATTGCACCAACAAGGCTTTTTTAGCGATGCCGTATGGGGCATTGGTTTCTTCGGGGTAGCCATTCCATAGCTCATCTTCGTGGAACGGCACAGGCGTAAATTTGGGATAGGCACATACCGTGCCGACACATACAAATTTCTCGATCCCGACTTGTCGTCCCACTTCAATCATTTGGGTTCCCATCATCAAGTTATCGTAAAAAAACTTGCCGGGGTTGTCGCGGTTGGCTCCAATGCCCCCCACCACTGCCGCCAAATGAATGACAACAATGGGGTGTTTCATGGTGGGGCGACCAGCAGCGTTATACAGTCGTTTTACTGCATCCATTTGGGTCAAGTCATATTCACGGCTACGCGGAATGATGATATCGTTGCATCCTCTGGCGCGTAAAGTATTGACCACATTGCTGCCCAAAAATCCGGCTCCGCCGGTTACGATCACGGTTTTATTTTCCCAGTAACTCATCATGCTGATTATATGGTCGGGCGGCGGGTGGAATGTTGCACAAAGGCGGTTTTGCTGATTTCACTTCATCTTTTAGAAATTTGCGCGATGGTAAAAAAATTTAAGCTAATTTTCATTTTTACAACCGCAAGTCATGCTATGATTCTGTTAATCATACGATTCATTGGATGAATCGAAGCATATTAGAAATACTCAGCCTTTGGGCTGAGGTCGGGCCATGAAGCTTGATAAATTAGATTCCGACCTGCTTCGGTATATCTCGTCTAACGGGCATCAACCGGGTGACCGCCTACCGGCTTTAGACGACCTAAGCAGTCAATTGGGCATTAGCGTGGGCAAACTGCGCGAACAGCTCGAAGGCGCACGGATACTGGGTCTGGTAGAAGTACGCCCCCGCACAGGCATCAAGCTCGAAGCATATAGCTTTACCCCCGCCGTGCGCGCCAGTTTGTTATTTGCGCTCGCTTGCAACCCGCAGCAATTCGAAAAATTTAGCGATTTGCGCAATCATATCGAATTTAATTATTTTTACGAAGCCACTGCCAAATTAACCCAAGAAGACCTTATTGATTTAAAAACCATTGTCGATTCGGCAAAAGCCAAACTGCAAGGCAAACTCATCCTCATTCCCGATATAGAGCACCGCGAATTACACCTGACGTTGTTTAAACGACTAGACAACCCTTTTGTCATTGGCTTGCTCGAATCGTATTGGGATGCGTATGATGCCGTTGGTTTGAACGTTTATGCCGACATTTCATATTTAACCGATGTATGGCGCTACCATGAGCGCATTGTCGAGGCGCTACTTGCCAATGACCGCGACGAGGCTTATCGCATGTTGGTGCAACACACAAAATTATTGCAGCAAAGAGGATAAAAGTGCTGAGTGCTGGGTGCTGAGGAATGAACTCAGCACTTAGCACTTAATACTCAGAACTTATCAAAAAGGGAGAAAGATGTCAACAGTCACCGAAGTAACACCGCCAGCACAAGCCGAAACAAGCGGCACACAGGCTGGCCGTGCCGCGATTATCAACGATTTCTCGATTGTCGCGTGCACCAAAAACGGGTCTGGCTCGCAAACAGCCAACCTGACCATTTTGCGCTCATTCTTCAAAATGGGCATTCCTGTCGTCGGCAAAAACTTGTTCCCATCGAACATTCAAGGCCGACCGACCTGGTATACCATCCGCGCAAGCAAAGATGGTTATGTGGCCCGCACCGATGCCGCCGAAATCACCATTTCGCTCAACCCAGAAGGGGCGCAAGATGACTATAACAAGACGGCGCCGGGCGGGGTGTTTATTTACGCTGAAACAGGCGACCGCGATTCGGTGAAGGTTGATATGCACCGCAAGGATTTGTCTCACTATCCGTTGCCGGTCAAGAAGATTGCCGACCCACTCGAAAAAGATGCCAAACTACGCACCTATGGCCGCAATATGGCTTATGTCGGCGCATTGGCATGGTTGATTGGGATTGATCGAGCGGTGATTGAGTCGGCGTTGCGCTATCACTTTAAGGGCAAAGATAAGCCTGTGCAAAGCAACATGGCCATTGTGAATGCCGCCTATAACTGGGTATCGCAAAACTGGACCAAAACCGACCCCTTCCAGGTGGAAAAGATGAACGCCACCGAAGGCTTGATTGTGTTGGATGGCAATACGGCGGGCGCATTGGGTGCAATTTATGGTGGTGTGAACTTTGTGGCGTGGTATCCAATCACCCCAGCCACCAGTTTGGCCGATGCCTTGGGCGACTATTTGCCCATTTTGCGCAAGTCGCCAGATGGCAAGCCAACCTATAGCGTTATTCAGTCTGAAGACGAATTGGCCGCCGCCGGTATGATTATTGGCGCAGGTTGGGCAGGGGCGCGTTCGATGACCAGCACCAGCGGCCCCGGCATTTCGCTGATGAGCGAGTTTACCGGCTATGCCTATTTTGCCGAAATCCCGTGTGTAATTTGGGATGTGACCCGCATGGGGCCAAGCACCGGCTTGCCCACCCGCGTGTCGCAAGGCGATGTATTGAAGGCCTATTACCTTGGTCATGGCGACACCAAGAATATTTGTTTGTTGCCCAGCTCGGTCTATGAATGCTTTGAAATGGGTTGGAAGGCCCAAGATGTTGCCGAGAAATTTCAAACCCCGGTGTTTGTGCTAAGCGACCTTGATCTTGGCATGAATAACTGGATGAGCAAGCCATTCGATTACCCCGAAACCCCGCTTGAACGCGGCAAGGTGCTGACCGAAGCTGATTTGGAGCGCCTCAAAGGCTTTGCTCGTTATCGTGATGTGGACGGCGATGGGATTGGCTATCGCACTTTGCCCGGTAACAAGCACCCATTTAGCGCCTACTTTACGCGCGGTTCGGGTCACAACGAAAATGCTAGCCTGACCGAAAAGAGTCCAGAGTGGGTGGCCAATATGAACCGCCTGGGTCGCAAGTTCGAGAGCGCCCGGGCACATTTGGCGCAAATTTGTGCGCCGGTGGTGGATGAAGTCGAAGGGGCTGAGATTGCTATCATCAGCTTCGGTTCGACCGACCCGGCCATTGCCGAAGCCCGCAGCCGCCTCACCAAAGAAGGCTACAAGATTAGCTACTTGCGCATTAAGGCCTTGCCATTGGCAAACGAGATCAAAGATTTCGTCGCCAAGCACAAGCATGTGCATGTGATTGAAATGAACCACGACGCACAAATGCTGCAATTGCTGCGCTTGCACATGCCCGACATGGCAACCAAGCTGCACGCTTGCAATTTGTGTGATGGGTTGCCGTTAACGGCAAAATGGGTCAGCCAAGCCATTCTTTCAAAGTAGACAGTCCTGAGTGCTGAGTGCTGAGTTTTTTTACTCAGCACTCAGCACTCAGAACCCAGCACTAATATCATGACAACAGAAACACCTACCGCCTCGGTTCCAACTGCCAAGGCGAATATCCCAAATATCAACCGCCCCTTGCCCGTTAAGCCAGCCGCGCCTGCAGTCAATCGCATTGGCTTGGCCAAGCCTGATTACAACGGCAATGAATCGACGTTGTGCAACGGCTGCGGACACGACTCGATCAGCGCTCAGGTCATCAGCGCCATGTATGAATTGGGTGTAAACCCCAACACCATGATCAAGTTGAGCGGCATCGGCTGCTCATCGAAGTCGCCTGCTTACTTCATGAATCGCTCGTTTGGCATCAACACTCTGCACGGGCGTATGCCATCTATTGCCACCGGCGCACTCATCACCAACCATACCTTGCAAGGTATTGGCGTGAGCGGCGACGGCGACACCGGCTCAATTGGCTTTGGTCAATATAAGCATCTCTTGCGCCGCAACTTGCGCATGATCTACATCATCGAAAACAACGGGGTGTATGGGCTAACCAAAGGGCAATTTAGCGCCACCAGCGACCAAGGCGCTGTTTTGCGTCATGCTGGCCGCAACGACTATATGCCCATCGATATGTGCTTAGAAGCCATCATTTCAGGGTGTGGTTTCGTGGCACGCTCGTTCTCTGGCAACGCCAAACAAGTGGTGTCGTTGCTCAAGATGGCCTATGCCCATCGTGGCACCGCCGTGCTCGACATCATTAGCCCATGCGTGACCTTTAACAACAAAGAAGACAGCACCAAGAGCTATGACTGGGGCCGCACCCACGACGAGCGCATCAACGACTTTGGCTTTGTACCAAACTACGAAGAAATCACCATCGACGACTTCCAAGAAAATGAAGACAAGATTGTCACGATGCATGATGGTTCGAAGATTGTGCTCAACAAAGTCAGCGCTGGTCACGATCCCACAGATATCAATGCCGCCATTCGTTTGTGCATGGATGCCCGCGAGCAAAAGCGCTTCATCACCGGCTTGATTTATGTCAACCCAAACTCGCCCAGCTTGGCCGAGCTTGAAGAAGTCAACAATGATGTGCCACTCGCCCACATTCCCAATGAGCAATTGCGCCCCAGCAAGGCATCGCTGGACAAGTTGATTGCTGGCTGGAAGTAAACTGAAATAAAAAAAACGGGGTTCATTCGATCCCCGTTTTTTTATTTGCTAAACTGTGCGTGACCCCAAAATGGGGTTCGCCGATTTCAATATCCGGCTATCAAGCTACGCTTGATAGCCGGATATTGAAATCGGTATTTCTTAAATTTAAAGTGTCGGAACGATAGCCGCCGCCAGCACTAAATCTTGGGCGGCTCTGACATTGCGCATCACCTTTGCCATATTGCCTTTTAGCCGCAGGGTGTTGGTCATGAGGGCGCGAATGGGGTCGATCTCACGACGCAGCACTTTTAGCCAATTTTTGCGTGTGCCCGAAATACGAAATTCTGGCGCATAGTCATTTTCGTGTTGTGCCAAAGTCGCTGCACGGCAAGTGCCATGCCACAAATCTAAATAAATCAACACTGGCGCATCAGCGCTGCCTTGATCAGGCTCGATCACAAACCAAAAATCGCCTTCCCATGTCTTGGCCGACTCGCGATAGCCATCATGGGTATTGATGGCCTCTTTGACCGCACTTACCCATTCAGCCGATGCAAAATGATGTAGCATAGGCATATCTTAACAGTAAAAAGTTGCAAGTGCTAAGTGCTAAGTTTTTTGCCTTTTACTTAGCACTTAGCACTTGTAACTTGCAACTCTTTTCCTTATGGCCTTAGGTTCAACCATTTACAATTTTGATATTGCCCTCTCTGACATTGATCGCGGGGTGTATGAGCAGTTGGCGCTGCGGGTGGCGCAGCACCCCACCGAAACGCTCGACTATATGATGACGCGGGTGCTGGCATATTGCCTTGAATGGCAGCCACGTATTGAGTTTGGGCGCGGCATCGGCGATAACGACGACGCGGCAGTGTGGGTGCGCGACTATAACGGCGATATCAAAGTATGGATCGAAGTGGGGATGCCCAGCGCCGAGTTGTTGCATCGCGCCAGCAAGGCCGCCGAGCGCTGTGTGGTCTATACCCATCGCCGCATTGACAATGTGATGCAATCGTTGGCCGGGCGCAATATCTATCACGCCGCCGATATCCCCATTTACACCTTCGACTACGGCTTTATGAATCAGTTGGTGGCCTTGGTCGAGCGACGCATGGCCTTCGATTTGTCTGTCACCGAACAGCAAATTTACCTGACGATTGGGGAACAGAATTTGCATAGTGCCATTACGGCCAATGCAATACCGGCCCAATAAGCCCTGCGCCATAAGCCGAGGCGGGCGACTGAAACCCAGCCCGCACGTCACCCGCAAGCACCCGCTGGGCGATGACGGCGGCGATGATGGCGGTGAATTCATATGCCTCGGCGGTAGCCCAATGCACCGAAACCGATGGCCCGCCATCTACCCACGCCTTACCCCATACCGCCGCCCGCCCGGTTTGGCGCTGAGCGGCGCTTGGCCCAGCCGGTAGCACCCGCCGAATGACGATATCGAGCAGCCGTTGCAATACCGCCCCACGCCCAACGCGGTCGAGCAGGCGCAACAGCGGCGGGGATGGAAAGGCCAAATAGCTCTCGATATTGGCGATGCCGGTATGCCGATAGGCCGCCACCAGATCGCCCGACCAAGCGTTGTAAGCCAACGGTTGGAGCCCAGCACCAAAATCGGCGTGGCGAATGGCGCAATCGGCCTGCGCCAATCGCGCAGGCACAAGCGCCCCCGCCCGCCGCCGCGCACCCCATTGCCCCAAATGTTGTAGCGCACCCAAAGCCGTGCCGCGTGACGGTCCGCCAGCTACCCGATAGGCGAGCGCCAAATGGGTGGCGGTAGGCAACTGTTGTGCCAAATGCGCCGCCATACAATCGGTGGCGGCGATGACGAATCCCACCCCGGGCATCAACATCACCCCAGCGGTTTGGGCCGCCGCGTCAAATTGCGTCAGCCATTCAAAAAATGTATATTCACCCGCCAAATCGAGGTAGTGCACCTGCGCTTGAATACACGCCTGCACCAGAATTTGTGGGGGCTGGGCAAAGGGGCCAGCACAATTTACAAACACCGCAATATCATGCAGGGCTGTTGGCAGCGCCGCGGCATCTGTCAAATAAAATATGCGGTGGGGCAGACCCAAACCAGTTGCCAATTGCCCAACAGCAGGGGCTGAACGCCCGCCCAGCATAATCGGCAAGCCCTGTTGCAGCATTTTTTGCGCAATCAATTGCCCGGTGTAGCCGGTTGCGCCATAAAGCAACATATATTTACTCATATAGCCGTCGATAAAGCGCAAAATTGGCTGATATGGCGCGAATATAGGCGATTGGCTCGTCCAGCGTCACCCCGACCAAATAAAGGTCGGGGTCATCTTTGCTATTGGCTTTCCAAATTTTGGCGCGGCTGGCGCCTGCATTGTAGGCCGACAGTGCCGCATACCAATCGCCATTAAAGGCTTTTATTTGTTGGTTAAGATAATAACTGCCAAAGCGCACGCTAACATAAGGGCGCACCAAATCGCGCTCGGTATATTCGGGGGGCCAGCTTAGTTTTTGGGCAATTTCTTTGCCGGTCGGTGGCATCACTTGCATGAGGCCACGCGCCGAGGCTTCAGAGTTTGCCCCGGCCTCAAACAAGCTTTCTTTGCGCATAACCGATAACAAAATACGTGGGTCAATGTCGTATTCTTCGGCATTTTTAAACACCAATTCGCTGTAATAGACCGGATAAACCAGCCGTCCAACCAGTTTGGGCACGTTACGCACATTGCGTGTCGGGGATTGTCGCACTAAGGCCTCGGCGGTTGCAATGGATAACCGATGTGCGCCTAATTGTTGATAATTGAGCGACAAATGATAAAGTGCGACAGGATCGCGTGAATAAGCCACATTCAACAAGCTAAATTCATCGGTTGCTTCACGTTGAAAACCGAGCCGCCATAACAAATTGCCGCGTCGTAATGTAATTTCTGAAGCCAATTTGGTCGGCATTTGCTGGGTATCGGTGATTGCAGGCGTGGGTTGCACCCACGTGCGTAGCCAATTTTCGGCATCAATCCGCAATTGGCGGTCATCAATCGGCAAAGGCGATACATTCATCCCGCCCGATTCGGTCATGGGCTTTAATTTGTTGTCAGGTTTTAATAATTCTTCGGCGCGTGCGGCTTCGTAGCCAGTGCCTTGCGCCAAAGATTGTAATAATTCGGTAGCTTGGGTGGTTTTGTTTAAGGCCAAATAGGTCTTGCCCAACCATAATTGGGCCATTGGGGCATCGGCGGCATTTGAAAACTGTGAAATAAGCGCCAAAAACACCCGCGCCGCGTCTTCGTAACTGGCATTGCGATAATAATCGATACCAGCCCGCAACAAAGCGCGGCTGGCCCCATCGGCATAGGGGTAAGCCTCGAATGCCGCCAAATGGGCCTTGGCGGCCTCTTCCCAACGATTTGCCCCGCCTTGGGCATCACTTGTCGCCATTTGTGAACGGTCGAGCATGACCGCCACTTGCTGCAACGAATAGGCGGCTTTAGGGTCGCCTTGAGGGCGAGCGCCCAACACGCGCAACAATTTGCGATAGGTATCAATTGCGCCAACATAATTGCCATCATCTGCTTGTGCGTCGGCTTTGGCAATGGCAGCATCGGCATAGCGTGGCGAATCAGGCTGGGTTGTCATGAGCAAATCTAAATTACGAATGGCATCTTCGCGATTGTTCATTGCCAAATAATTTAAACCAGCCCAATACAATACATCGTCGTATTGCTCTTTATATTGCAAGGCGCGTTTAAAAGCCGCTTGTGCCAATTCATATTTGCCATTATGGTAATTGATAATGCCGCGTTGCAACTCGGTTACTTCTTGTTTGGCTTCGAGCGACCGCAACAAGGCCAAATGGGCATGTGGGGTTGACGGATATTGGGTCATAATCTCGCGCCAGATGCGAATGGCATCGGAGACACGACCCATTAATTGCAATACTTGCGACATTTCCCACAACATCCGCGCCCGATACGAGGGAATACGCGCCACCGCTAAAATCGACTCATATTCATTCACCGCTGCGGCAAAATCACCATTCAATTGATAGGCCAAGGCAAGTTTCTCGCGTGCTTCGAGTTGCTGCGAACCTTGCGTCATGCGCACCACTTGTTGAAACGCCGCAATGCCATTCGGTAGCATTTTGGCCTCTAAATAAGATGCGCCGATCCAAGTGTGAATATAAGGCGCAAGGTCAGGCAAGCGGGTTAATGCAATGTTAAACTGGTCAACCGCTTCAAGTGAACGCGCCCGCAATCGATACGCCCTGCCCAACATAATATTAGCCTCACCCATGCGGGCCGGCGAAATTAACATGGGTGTTTCAACTAATTCGCTAAAAATTTTGATTGCGGCGGCGGTGTTGCCAGCGTTAAATTGCACTTGGCCCAAGGCTAAGCGTGTTTGAAAGAGCACATCGGCATCAATCGGGCCACCATTTTTAGCAGCAGGGGCCGATACCATTTGGCTGATGGTGAGCGTATATAAAGCAACAGCCTTGTCATCATCGCCATTAAACGCCGCCCGTTGTGCTGAATTTAACAACACCGCAGTTTCTGGGATGGGGGTTGGGGGCGGCGTTAGCGC